>JBJTVI010000303.1:0-14201 GCA_046081145.1 Rubrivivax sp. | reverse complement strand
GCGCGGATGTCGGCGATGCGCCGTGCGGTCTCTGCGCGCAGCTCGGGCGTGACGAGCTGCCCGGCCACGTCCTGCACCAGGCGCTTGCAAGCCTTGACAGCCGCCGGGCCGTTGTCCACCAGGGCCTGCACGATCGCCTCCACCGCGGTATCGAGCGAATCGGCCGGGACGCAGGCATGAACGAAGCCCATCTCCCGGGCTTGCGCAGCCGTGAAGCGCTCGGCCGTGACGAACCAGCGCCGCGCCTGCTGCTCGCCCATGGCGCGGATGACATAGGGCGAGATGGTGGCCGGCAACAGCCCCAGGCGCGCCTCGCTCAGGCAGAAATGAATGCCCTCGGCCGCCACCAGCACGTCGCAGGCCGCGGCCAGGCCCATTCCGCCGGCGTAGCAATCGCCCTGCAGCCGCCCCACCACGGGCAACGGGCAGGCATACACCGCCCACAGCATGTCGGCCAGGCGCTGCGCATCGGCGCGGTTGTCCTCCCAGCCGTAGCCGGCCATGCTCTTCATCCAGTTGAGGTCGGCCCCGGCACAGAAGGCCTTGCCATGGCCGCCCAGGACGATGGCGCGCAGGCCCGGCTCGGCCCCCAGGCGCGTGAAGGCATCGGTCAGCTCGGCGATGACGCGGTCGTTGAAGGCGTTGCGCACCTCCGGGCGGTTCAGCCAGACGCGGGCGACGCGGCTCTCGATGCGGATGTCCAGGGTGGTGGTCATGGTCGAACCCGCCGCGCTCAATACCGCTTGGCCGCCTCGTCGAGCATCACCTCGGTGGCGCCGCCACCGATGGCGAGCACGCGTGCGTCGCGCCACAGCCGCTCCACCGGCGTGCCCGTCATGAAGCCCATGCCGCCGTGCAGCTGCTGGCAGCCCTGCGTGACCTCGTTGACGAGCTCACCCGTGAGCGCCTTGAGCAGCGAGACATCCTGCACCACGTCCTGCCCCTTCGTGACGCGCCAGGCGCAGTGGTAGAGATAGGCACGCGCCGCGCGCGTCTTCGCGTCGAGCATGGCGATGCGCTGGCGCACGGCCTGCTTGTCCCACAGCGTGCCACCGAAGGCCTGACGCGTGCGCACGTGGGCCAGGGCCAGGCGCAGGGCCTGCTGGCAATGGCCCACTGCCATCGCGCCCAGGGCGATGCGCTCGGTCTGGAAGTTTTTCATCACGGCGTAGAAGCCCTTGCCCTCCTCGCCCAGCAGGTGGCCAGCGGGCACACGCACGCCTTCGAAGTGCAGCTCGGCGGTGTCCGAACAGCGCCAGCCGGTCTTGTCGAGCTGGCGCCCCACCGTGAAGCCGGGCGTGCCCTTCTCCACCGCGAAGATGGAGATCTCCCGCGCCGACTGGCCGGTGCGGGCGGCCACGAAGTAGAGGTCGGCGTGCACGCCGTTGGTGATGAAGAGCTTGCTGCCCTCGATCACCCAGTGCTCACCGTCGCGGCGCGCCCGCGTGCGCATCCCCGCCACGTCCGAGCCCGCGCCGGGCTCGGTGATGGCCACGGCCGTGATGGTGCGCCCGGACGTGATGCCGGGCATCCAGCGCGCGAGCTGGGCCGGGCTGCCGGCGTGGTGCAGGTGGGGGCTGGCCATGTCGGTGTGCACGAGCACGGTCACGACGAAGCCACCGAAGGTGCTCTGGCTCAGCGCCTCGGCGAAGACGAGGTTGGTGAGGGCGTCCGCCCCCGCGCCGCCGTGTTCGGGCGCATGCATCAGGCCCAGAAGGCCGGCATCACCCATGCGCCGCAGCACCTCGCGCGGGACGAAGCCCTGCGCCTCCCAGGCCGCCCCGTGCGGCTCGACCTCGCGTGCGAGAAAGCGCTCGACCTGCTCGCGCAGCAGCGCGCGTTCGGGGCTGAGGTGGATGTCTTCCATGGGGGTGCGGCTCGCCCGCCTCACATGCGGAACACGCCAAAGCGCGGGCTCGCCGGAATCGGCGCGTTCAGACTGGCCGACAGGCCCAGCGCCAGCACCCGGCGCGTGTCGGCCGGATCGATGACGCCGTCGTCCCACAGCCTGGCGCTGGCGTAGTAGGGATGCGACTGGTGCTCGAACTGCTCGAGGATGGGGCGCATGAAGGCGGCCTCCTCGTCGGCGCTCCAGCTGCCGCCGCGGGCCTCGATGCCATCGCGCTTGACGGTGGCCAGCACGCTGGCGGCCTGCTCGCCGCCCATCACGCCGATGCGCGCGTTGGGCCACATCCACAGCATGCGCGGCGAGTAGGCCCGCCCGCACATGCCGTAGTTGCCCGCGCCGAAGCTGCCGCCGATGATGACCGTGAACTTGGGCACGGTGGCGCTGGCCACTGCGGTGACCATCTTCGCGCCGTGCTTGGCGATGCCCTCGCTTTCGTACTTGCGCCCGACCATGAAGCCGGTGATGTTCTGCAGGAACACCAGCGGCACGCGGCGCTGGCAGCACAGCTCGATGAAGTGCGCGCCCTTCATGGCCGATTCGCTGAAGAGCACGCCGTTGTTGGCCACGATGCCGATGGGCATGCCCTCCAGATGGGCAAAGCCCGTGACGAGCGTGCTGCCGTAGCGCGCCTTGAACTCGTCGAACTCGCTGCCGTCCACCAGCCGCGCGATGATCTCGCGCACGTCGTAGGGCTTGCGCGCGTCGGTGGGGATGATGCCGTGGAGCTCGCGCGCGTCGAAGAGCGGCTCGCGCGGGGGTTGCAGCAGGAGCTGCGGCTCCTTCTTCCAGTTCAGGTTGGCCACGATCGACCGCGCGATCTGCAGGGCGTGCAGGTCGTTCTCGGCCAGGTGGTCGGCCACGCCGGACAGCCGCGTGTGCACATCCCCGCCGCCGAGGTCCTCGGCGCTCACCACCTCGCCGATGGCCGCCTTCACCAGGGGCGGGCCGCCCAGGAAGATCGTGCCCTGGTTGCGCACGATGATGGTCTCGTCGCTCATCGCCGGCACGTAGGCGCCGCCGGCCGTGCACGAGCCCATCACCACCGCGATCTGCGGGATGCCCTGGGCGCTCATGTTGGCCTGGTTGTAGAAGATGCGCCCGAAGTGCTCGCGGTCGGGGAAGACGTCGTCCTGGTTGGGCAGGTTGGCCCCGCCCGAATCCACCAGGTAGACGCAGGGCAGGCGGTTGTGCTGCGCGATCTCCTGCGCCCGCAGGTGCTTCTTGACCGTCATGGGGTAGTAGGTGCCGCCCTTGACGGTGGCGTCGTTGCACACGATCACGCACTCGACGCCGCTCACCCGCCCGATGCCCGCCACCAGGCCGGCACAGGGGGCGGCGTCGCTGCCGTCGCGCTCGGGGTACATGCGCAGCGCCGCAAGCGCCCCGATCTCCAGGAAGGGGGTATCCGGGTCGAGCAGCATCTCCACGCGCTCGCGCGGCAGCAGTTTGCCCCGCGCGACGTGGCGGGCACGGGCGGATTCGCCACCGCCCTGGGCGACCCGGGCGAGCGTGGCCTTGAGGTCTTCCACCTGCGCACGCATCCAGTCGTTGCTGGCCTTGAAAGCCTCGCCACGCGGGTCGAGCTGGGAACTGAGGGTGGGCATCCGATCGGCTCTCCTGCGTGGGATTCTATTTCCCGCCCCCGCGCGCTCAGGGCTGCCAGAAGCGGCGCGAGAACAGCACCAGCACCGAGAGCAGTTCGAGCCGCCCGAGCAGCATGGCGAAGGTGCACACCCAGGTCTGGAAGGTGCTCAGGCCGGCGTAGTTGACCGCCGGCCCCACCTCGCCCAGCCCCGGCCCGATGTTGTTGACGCAGGCCACCACCGCCGTGAAGGCGGTGATGGGCTCCAGGCCGCTCATCAGCAGCAGCATCGTCAGCCCCACGATCGTGGCGCCGTAGGTGATCATGAAGGCGAGCACGGCCTGCACGGTGGCATCGGACACGGGGCGGCCGCCCAGCACCACCGGGTTGACGGCACGCGGGTGCAGGATGCGGGCCATCTCGCGCCGGGCCTGCGCCAGCAGGATCAGCAGCCGCACCATCTTGATGCCCCCGCCGGTGGAGCCGGCGCAGGTGGCCAGGCAGCCCAGCAGGATCATCCACATCGGCGCAAAGAGCGGCCACTGTCCGTAATCGTGCGAGGCAAAACCGGTGGTGGTGGCCACCGACACGACGTGAAAGGCGGTGTGGCGCAGGGCCTGCAGCCAGTCTTCGTACGCACCCTGCGCCACGAGGAAGACGGTGATGAGCGCGGTGCTCAGCGCCAGCAGGACGTAGAAGGCCCGCACCTCGACGTTGCGCCACAGCGGCGCCAGCGAGCGGCGCTGCCAGACCATCACGTACAGCACGAGGTTGACGCCCGAGAGCACCATGAAAACGATCGCCACCGCCTCGATCCGCGGCGAGTTCCAGTAGCCGAAGCTCAGGTCGTGCGACGAGAAGCCCCCCAGGCTCACGGTGGAGCACATGTGCAGGAAGGCGTCGGTCCAGCTCATGCCGGCCCAGCGGTAGGCGAGCATGCAGGCCAGCCCCAGCCCGACGTAGGCCACCCAGATCATGCGCGCCGTGTCGGCGATGCGCGGGGTGAGCTTCTGGTCCTTCATCGGGCCGGTGATCTCGGCCTTGAAGAGCTGGCTCCCGCCCACGCCCAGCAGCGGCAGGATCGCCACGGCCAGCACGATGATCCCCAGGCCCCCGACGAACATCATGAAGCAGCGCCACACGTTGACCGACAGCGGCAGCTCGTCCAGCCCCGTGAGCACGGTGGCGCCGGTGGCGGTGAAGGCCGACATCGCCTCGAAGTAGGCGTCCGTCAGGCTCAGCCCGGGCAGCGCCAGCAGCAGCGGCAGCGCACCGAAGGCCGGCAGCACGAGCCAGGTCAGCCCCACGAGCAGGAACCCGTCGCGCGGGCGCAGCTCGCGCCGAAAGCGCCGCGTGGCCACGCTCATCAGCGCCCCGCACAGCACCGTGAGGCCGGCTGCCGTGAGGAAGGCCTCCTCGGCCGGGTCGCGGGCGGCCAGCGCAAAGGCCAGCGGCACGCCCATCAGCAGCGCGAACAGCAGCACCATGCGGCCAATCAGCGCGACGACCGCAAGCGGGCCCATGGGCGCTCAGAACAGGAAGGTCGCGCTGACCTGGAACAGCCGCTCGACCTCGCGCACCATGTGCTTGCGCGGCACGAAGATCACGACGTGGTCCAGGCTCTGGATCACGGTGTCGTGGTGCGGGATGATGACCTGGGCAGCCGCGTCGTCGCCGGTCTCCGAGCCGTCCGGGCGGTGCAGCCCGCGCACGATCGCGCCCACCTGCGCGCCGGCGGGCAGGGCCAGCTCGTCGACGCGGCGCCCGGCCATCCGGCTCGTCTTGCGGTCGCCCCGCACCACGCCTTCGAGCGCCTCGGCCGCCCCGCGGCGCAGCGAATGCACGGCCTCGATGTCGCCGCGGCGCACGTGCGCGAGCAGCTCGCCGATCACCGCCTGGCTGGGCGAGACGGCGATGTCGATCTGCGTGCCCTGGACGATGTCCACGTAGGCCTTGCGGTTGATGAGCGCCAGCACGCGCCGCGCCCCCAGGCGCTTGGCCAGCAGGCTGGCCAGGATGTTGTCCTCGTCGTCGCTGGTCAGCGCCACGAAGAGATCCATGTCCTGCACGTTCTCCTGCCCCATGAGCGACTCGTCGGTGGAGTCGCCGTTGAGCACCAGCACGCTGGCAGGCAGCTGGCTGGCCAGGTAGTCGCAGCGGCGCCGGTCGGTCTCGATCACCTTGACCTGCAGCGCCTCGTGGATCTGGCGCACCAGGCGCAGCCCCACCTTGCCGCCTCCGGCCACCATCACGCGGCGCACCGGCCGGTCCACCGTGTGCAGCGCACCGAGCACGGCGCGGATGTCCTGCGTGGCCGCCAGCACGAAGACCTCGTCGCCCGGGTGGATGCGGGTGCTGCCGGTCAGTTCGGTGAGCGCCTGATCCTGCCGGTAGATGGCCACGATGCGCACCTCGCGGCCGGCCATCAGCGCGGGGATGTCGGCCAGGCTGCGGCCCACGAGCGCCCCGCCGGACTCCGCGCGCACCGCGATCAGGCTCACCCGCCCGTGGGCGAACTCCAGCACCTGCAGCGCCTCGGGGTAGTCGATGAGCTTGCGCACATAGCGGGTCACGCTCTCCTCGGGGCAGATCACGTGGCTCACGGCGAAGCCCCCGCGCTCCAGCAGCCCGGCATCGTCCTGGTACTCGGCCGAGCGCAGCCGCGCGATCGTGGTGGGCACCTGGAACACGTCGTGCGCCACCTTGCAGGCCACGAGATTGGTCTCGTCCATCGGTGCGCAGGCGATGAAGAGCTCGGCGTCGGCGACGCCCGCCTCGCGCATCACCGACGGCAGCACACCGTTGCCGGCCACCGTGCGCAGGTCCAGCCTGTCCTGCAGCGAGCCCAGGCGCAGCGGGTCGGTGTCGACCACCGTGATGTCGTTGCGCTCGGACACGAGGCTCTCGGCGACGCTCTCGCCGACCCGCCCCGCGCCCAGGATGACGATATTCACGTCATTGCTTGGCGAACAGCTGCCCGAGGTCGGCGAAAGCCTTGAACTCGAGCGCGTTGCCCGAGGGGTCCAGGAAGAAGAAGGTGGCCTGCTCGCCCGCCAGCCCCTTGAAGCGCACGTGCGGCTCGATGATGAACCGCGTGCCCGCGGCCGTCAGCCGGTCGGCCAGCACCTGCCACTCCTGCATGGGCAGCACCACGCCGAAGTGGCGCACCGGCACCGCATCGCCATCGACGGCGCTCGTGGCTGCCAGGCTGCACTCCTGCGGCGCGAGGTGGGCCACCACCTGGTGGCCGAAGAGATCGAAATCCACCCACTCGGGCGAGCTGCGGCCCTCGCGGCAGCCCAGCAGGCCGACGTAGAAGGCGCGCGCCGACTCGAGGTCATGCACCGGAAAGGCAAGGTGGAAGGGGCGCGAAGCGGGGGGGGCGGCGGTGTCCATGCGCCATTGTGCGACGGATCGGGCGCCCGGCTTGTCCGACCCTCCTGATCCCGGCGGGGCACGCCGGAGCCAGTGCCGTGACTTTGTTCTCGGCGCCGCCCGGCCCGAGCGTTACATCCCGCGTTCAGGGGGGCTAGAGTGCCTTCCCTGCCCCGTCTCCTGACGCCCCATGCCGCCTGCTTTCCGTCTGCCCCGCACCGCCCGGCGCCTCGCCGTGGGCGCCTGCCTGGGCGCGGCCCTGGCAGGCGTCTGGGCGCAGCCCATGCCCAAGGCCGAGCATGCACAGCTCGCGCAGACCGCGACCACCAAGGGCACGGTGCGCGTGATCGTCGGCCTGAACCTGCCGGCCGCGCTGGACCAGTTGCTGCCGGCGGCGCAGATGCTGCAGCAGCGCCAGGCCATCCGCGACACCCAGACTTCCACGACGCTGCAGGCCCTGATGGGCACCGCCTCGCAGGTCAAGGCGCAGTTCGACACCGTGCCCTACATGGCCATCGAGGCCGATGCAACGGCCCTGGCGCGGCTGCGGTCTTCGCCCCTGGTGCGCGAAATCTACGAGGACAAGCTCTCGCGGCCCCACCTCGTGCGCAGCACCCCGCTGATCGGCGCGACCACTGCCTGGACGGGCGGGCGCAACGGCAACGTCTATGCGGTGGCGGTGCTCGACACCGGCGTGGACAAGACGCACCCCTTCCTGTCGGGCAAGGTCGTTTCCGAGGCCTGCTACTCGACTACCAGCGCCGCCGACGGCGCGCAATCGCTGTGCCCGGGCGGGGCGGCCTCGAGCGTCGCCGCGGGGGCTGCCGCACCCTGCGGCGGCGGCCTGTGCAACCACGGCACGCACGTGGCCGGCATCGCCGCCGGCGGCCTGGACACCCTCGTGGCCGGCCGCGGGGCGCAGGCCCCGGACGGCTCCAACGGCGTGGCCCGCAGCGCCTCGATCGTCGCCATCCAGATCTACAGCCTGTTTCCGAACTACTACGGGCCGGGCCAGGGCGCCGTGCTTTCCTACGAGAGCGACCAGGTCAAGGGCCTGGAGCGCGTGTACGCCCTGAGCGCCTCGACGAAGATCGCCGCCGCCAACCTGAGCCTGGGCAACGGCAAGTACACCGAGACCTGCGACCTGAGCTTTCCGGCCCTCAAGACCGCCATCGACAACCTGCGCGCCGCGGGCATCCCGACCATCATCGCCAGCGGCAACGCCGGCTACCGCGACGGCATCAGCGGGCCGGCCTGCGTCTCCACCGCGATCAGCGTGGGCGCCACCTGCGACCTCTCCAACACCGGCACCTGCGCGACGGGTGTCAACGGGGTGGCCTCCTTCTCCAACATTGCCTCCTTCCTCTCGCTGGTGGCCCCGGGCAGCTCGATCAGCTCCTCGGTGCCGGGGGGCACCTACGCGGTGATGGACGGCACCTCGATGGCCGCGCCGCACGTGGCGGGCGCCTGGGCGATGCTCAAGCAGGCCCAGCCGACGCTCAGCGTGACCGATGCGCTGGCCCAGCTGCGCGCCAACGCGATGGTGGTCAACGACACGCGCTCGAGCTCGCTCGTCACAGGGCTGCGCCGGCTGAGCGTGGGCTTCCTGGGCTCGACGGGCACCACCTTTGCGTTGCAGGTGAGGAAGGCCGGCCTCAACGCCGCGCAGGGCTCGGTGAGCTCCAGCCCGGCCGGCATCACCTGCGGCGCCACCTGCGAGGCCCCCTTCGCCAGCACGGCCTCGGTGACGCTGACGGCCTCGGCACCGGTGGGCACCACCTTCGGGGGCTGGAGCGGCGGCTGCACCGGCACCGCCACGACCTGCACGGTGGCGATGAGCCAGGTGCGCGCCGTGACCGCCACCTTCAACCCCGCTCAGGTGGCGCTCAGCGTCACGGCCGACCGCGGCACGAGCACGGCCTCGGGCTCGGTGGCGGCCAGCCCCTCGGCCACCGGGCTGCCCTGCTCCACCCCGGCCACCGCCGGCACGGCCTCGAGCGTGTGCACGGCCAACTACGCCTTCAACGCCAGCGTCACGCTCACGGCCACGCCGGGCGCGGGCTCCACCTTCTCCGGCTGGGGCGGCGCGTGCACGGGCACCGGCAGCTGCACTGTGGCGATGAGCGCCGCGCGCAGCGTGACGGCCACCTTCACGCTCGCCCCCCAGACCCTCACCGTCACCTCCAGCCGCGGCACCACCACGGGGGCCGGCACCGTGTCGTCGAGCCCGGCCGGCATGAGTTGCGCCACCCCCACGGCTGCGGGCGTCTCGGCGGCCAACTGCTCGGCCAACTTCAGCAACGGCACGAACGTCACGCTCACCGCCACCCCCGCCGCAGGCTCAGCCTTCACGGGCTGGAGCGGGGCCTGCACGGGCACGGCCACCACCTGCACCCTGGCCATGACGGCCGCGCGCAGCGTGACCGCAAACTTCGCCCCCGCGACCGCCAGCTTCACTCTGACCATCAATGCCTCCCGAGGCACCTCCTCGGCCTCGGGCTCGGTGAGCTCGGCGCCGGCCGGCTTGACCTGCGCCACGCCCACCGTGGCCGGGCAGGCCCAGACCACCTGCACGGGCAGTTACAGCTCCGGCACGGCGGTGACGCTCACGGCCAGCGCCGCCACCGGCAGCACCTTCACCGGCTGGAGCGGGGGCTGCACCGGCACCGCCGCCACCTGTACGGTGACGATGAGCGCTGCGCAGACCGTCACCGCGAACTTCGGCCTGGCCACGACGCCTCCGGCCTCCAACACGCTGACGGTCAACTCGGCCCGGGCCGTCACCGCCGCAGGCGGCTCGGTGAGCTCCAACCCGACGGGCATCAGCTGCGCCGCGCCGGCCACCGGCACGACGATGCAGGCCACCTGCACCGCCTCCTACGCCAGCACCGCCTCCGTGACACTCACGGCCACGCCGACGGCCGGCAGCGTCTTCAGCGGCTGGAGCGGCGGCGCCTGCTCCGGCACCGCCACCACCTGCACCGTCTCCATGAGCGCCGCGCGCACCGTCACGGCCACCTTCACGCAGCGGTTCGCGCTGAGCCTGTCGGTGACGAAGGCGCGCGCGGTGAGCTCGGGCACCGTCAGCTCCTCCCCCACGGGCCTGTCGTGCGGCACGGCGGCCACCGGCACCACCGCCACGGCCTGCACGGCGAACTTCGACAGCGGCACCTCGGTGGTGCTCACCGCCACCCCGGCCACCGGCACCACCTTCACGGGCTGGAGCGGCTCGTGCACCGGCACGGCCCGTACCTGCACGGTGCCGATGAGCGCCGCGCGCAGCGCGACGGCCGCCTTCAACTGAGCGGCAGGGCGAACGCCACCTGGCGGCGCCCGCGGCACCCGCTCAGGCCAGCGCGCGCCCGATCAGGATCTTCTGCACCTCCGACGTCCCTTCGTAGATCTGGCACACCCGCACGTCGCGGTAGATGCGCTCCACGGGGAAGTCGCTGACGTAGCCATAGCCACCGTGCACCTGGATGGCGTCCGAGCACACGCGCTCGGCTATCTCCGAGGCATAAAGCTTGGCCATGGCGGCCTCCTTCAGGCAGGGTCGGCCGGCATCCTTGAGGCTGGCGGCATGCCAGATGAGCTGGCGCGCCGCCTCGAGCTGCGTGGCCATGTCGGCGAGCTTGAACTGCACCGCCTGATGCTCGAAGATGGGCTGGCCGAAGCTCGTGCGCGTCTTCGAATACGCCAGCGCCGCCTCGAAGGCCGCGCGCGCCATGCCCAGAGCCTGCGAGGCAATGCCGATGCACCCGCCCTCCAGGCCCGAGAGCGCGATCTTCAGCCCCATGCCTTCCTCGCCCAGCCGGTTGGCCACCGGCACGCGGCAGCCCTCGAAGACGATCTGCGCCGTGTCGCTCGCGTGCTGGCCCATCTTGTCCTCCACCCGGGCCACGGTATAGCCGGGCGTGGAAGTGGGCACGAGGAAGGCGCTGATGCCCTTCTTGCCGGCGGCCTTGTCGGTCACGGCCATCACGATGGCCACGTCGCCGTTCTTGCCGCTGGTGATGAACTGCTTGACGCCGTCGAGCACGTAGTGCCCGCCCTCGCGCCGTGCGGTGGTGCGCAAGCCGCCCGCCTCCGAGCCCACGTGCGGCTCGGTCAGGCAGAAGGCGCCCAGCATGTCCCCGCGCGCCAGGGGCAGGAGGAAACGCTCCTTCTGCTCCTCGTTGCCGTAGGCCATGAGTATCGAGCACACGGGGCAGTTGTTGACGCTCACGACCGTGCTCGTGGCGCCGTCCCCCGCGGCGATCTCCTCCAGGATCAGCGCCAGCGCCAGGTAGTCGAGCCCCGCGCCGCCCCAGCGCTCGGGCACGGCCACGCCGTAGCAGCCCAGATCGGCCAGGCCGCGCAGCGCGGCCTTTGGGAAGGCGTGCGTCTTGTCCCAGGCCGCCGCGTGCGGGGCTACCTCGGCCTGAACGTAGGCGCGCACGGCTTCCTGCACGGCCCGGTGGTCTTCACTCAACAGCATCATCGACTCCTTGCGTCCAGCAACTGCCCCAGCGCCCAGGCCAGGCGCCGGGCCTCGTTGCGCACGCGAAAGGCGTGCGTGGGCAGGCGCTGGATCCAGCCAAATTTTCGCGTGCGCCCGCCCGAGATGGTCGAGGGGCTGCCGTCCCGCGCCTGCACGGGGCTGGGCGTGACGATGCGCAGGCGCTGCCCGTAGGCCCAGGGGCGCTCCAGCGCGTGGTCGTAGGGCAGCCGCATGGGCGCCAGCGCCTGCAGCGCCGCGCACGCCCCATCCCGGTTGAACATCAGCGCTGCCGTGTTGCCCTGGCGCGAGAAGGGCACGGCCAGGCGATGGCCCGGCAGCAGTTCGGCCACGGCCACGGGCGAGCCGCGGTGAAAACCGGAGAGTTTCACCACATCCCAGCGGGCTGCCTCGCGCAGCAGGGCCTGCACCACCTCACGGCAGCCGGGAGCGGGCAGGGCATCGTCTTCGAGCAGCAGCAGGTGGCTCGCGTCGCTGTCGACGAAACGCTGCAGCGCCTTCAAGTGCGAGAGGTGGCAGCCCACCTCCCCGGCCGCCACGGGCTTGCCGTGCCAGCGCGCGTATCCGCGCTCGTCCACGCCCCCGGGTGGCCAGGCCGACAGGGCGCGACCGTCCACGGCGGGCAGGCGCTCCCAGGGCAGGCCCAGCGCGCGCAATCGATCCGCCATCGCCACGAGCCGCTCGGGGGAGCGGTCGAGGTTGATCACGCAGGTCAGAAGAGTCGCACCGCCAGGCGCGCCCCAGACGCTGTCCGGGGTGCCGCCCGTTGCCGCGTCCGGCCGCACACCGTCGGTCACACCCTCTCCACGCAAAGCGCGGTCGCCTCGCCGCCGCCGATGCACAGCGCCGCCACGCCGCGCTTGAGGCCCCGCTGGCGCAAGGCGCCCAGAAGCGTGACGACGATGCGCGCCCCGCTCGCCCCGATCGGGTGCCCGAGCGCGCAGGCGCCGCCGTGCACGTTGACGATGTCGTGGGGCAGCTTGAACTCCGCCATCGCCGCCAGGGTCACGGCCGCGAAGGCCTCGTTGACCTCCCAGAGGTCGACGTCGCCGGGCTGCCAGCCCGCCTTCTTCAGCGCCTTGCCGATGGCGCCGGCCGGCGCCGTGGAGAACCACTCGGGCGCCTGCGCGTGCACCGCGTGGCTCACGATGCGCGCCACGGGCGCGAGCCCCCAGTGGCGCGCCAAGCTCTCGCGCGCGAGGACGAGCGCAGCTGCGCCATCGGAGATGCTCGAGGCGTTGGCTGCGGTGATGGTGCCGCCCTTGACGAAGGCGGGCTTGAGCGAAGGGATCTTGTCGAGCTTGGCCTTGAAGGGCTGCTCGTCGTGGCGCACCACCGCCTCGCCAGCCTTGCCCGCAAGCGTGACGGGGGCCATCTCCCAGTCGAAGCTGCCGTCCTCATTGGCCGCCTTGGCGCGCGTGGTGGAGGCGATGGCGAAAGCATCCTGCGCCTCGCGCGTGAAGCTGTACTTCGAGGCGCAGCTCTCGGCGAACACGCCCATCGCCTTGCCGCGCTCGTAGGCGTCTTCCAGGCCGTCCATGGCCATATGGTCGAAGATCGTGGCCGCCCCGTAGCGCACGCCCTTGCGCGCGAACATCAGGTGCGGCGCATTGGTCATGCTCTCCATGCCGCCGGCCACCACGGCGTCCGCACTTCCGGCGGCCAGCATGTCGTGGCCGAACATCATGGCGCGCATGCCCGAGCCGCACATCTTGGAAAGCGTCACGGCCCCGGCCGAATCCGGCAGCCCGGCGCGGCGCATCGCCTGGCGCGCCGGCGCCTGGCCCTGGCCGGCCATCAGGCAGCAGCCCATCAGCACCTCGTCGATGCGATCGGCCGGCACCCCCGAGCGCTCCACGGCCGCGCGGATGGCCACGCCGCCGAGCTCCCAGGCAGCCAGGGAGGAGAAGTCGCCGAGCATGCCGCCGATGGGCGTTCTGGCGGCCGAGACGATGACGACAGGATCGGGGGTCATGGAAGGCTCCTCAGGGGTCGGGGGATCGGCGGGCGTTCGGGGATGCGGGCCCGTCCACGCTCAGCCGAGCGGGGCCAGGAGCGTGCCGCGCTCCTCCTGCGCCACCTCGCGGATGTAGGCCTGGAACTCGGGGTCCTCGCCGCGCAGCAGCAGCGGCAGCGCGTTGTGGAAGTCCTCGCGCCGGCACCACTCGCGCATGTAATCGTCCCACGAGTTCCAGCGCCGCTGCTCCGTGGGGTTCATCTGCGGCTTGTAGGCCACGAGGTAAGCGCGCTCGAAGAGCGCGATCAGCATGTCGAAGATGACGAGCATGCGCTCGCGCTGCTCGGCGCTGGGGTCGGGCAGGGCCGAGGAGGTGCGTAGCTGCAAGTCGGCGTTGTCCAGCACCACCTTCAGGAACGCGTTGTAGGCGTCCGAAAGGTGCTGGAAGGCCTCCTCCTCCTCGTTTTCGCGCTCCTTGCGCTGCTCCAGGACGAAGACCCACACCGCAAAGGGCAGCGCGATCACGGTGACCGCGAAGCTCGCGAGCTCCAGCGCCTCGCGCCAGGTACCCATTACGCCAGCTCCTGGGCCGCCGCCCGCCGGTGCGCGAAGCGCCGAGCCGGCTCGTACGGGAACACATCGTGCACGTGCCCCGCGCGGATGCGCGCCTGGTGGCCCTGCCAGTAGGCGGCCTCCAGCAGGTCGGCGTGGTGGCGCATGAACACCTCGCGCACAGCCGGGTTGCCCAGCAGAAAGGGCCCGAAGGTCTCGGGGAACACGTCCCGCGGGCCCACTGCGTACCAGACCTCGTCCGAGAGCTCGTCTTCCTCGTCGCGCGGCGGGGGCACGCGGCGGAACTGGCAGTCGGTGACGTACTCGA
>JBJTVI010000302.1:0-3494 GCA_046081145.1 Rubrivivax sp. | reverse complement strand
GATCTCGCCGGCGGGCTGCCCGTCCAGGTCGAATCGGTGGGCAGACTCCACCAGCCCGCGCAGGTAGGCGCTGGTGGTGGTGTGGCGCGACAGGAAGGCCGAGAGCACGCGCCGCGTGAAGACGCCCGGCGCGCGCTGCTGCACGTCGGCATGCACGCGCAGCTTCACCGGCCGCGGTGGGCCAGCCGTGCCGAAGAGTGCCGGGAAGAGTTCGGCCAGGCGCGCCGCACAGGCCGCAGGGGTCATCTCGGGCGCGCCGGCCGGGGCGGCAGGCGCCACGGGCTCGCCCGGCCCGGGCGGGGGCGCGGCCGAAACGGGGTCCCCGGCGCCGGGCTCGGTCGTGTCGGCCTTCGCGGCAACGTCTTGCGCGGGGCTGGCTTCCGGGGTGCCGGTTTCTCCGGCACCGGTTGCCGCAGGCAGGGCAGCCGGATCCCCGGCCGGGTCATGGGCCGGCGTGCCAGGGTCGATCTCGGGAGAAGGGGGATGGGACACGGAACCGGGATTGTCGCCGTTAAGCTCGCTTCCATGAAGATCGCCGTCATCGGAGCCGGCCTGGCAGGCCTGAGCGCGGCGTGGCTGCTGGGCAGGCGGGCCGGTTGCGAGGTGGTGTTGCATGAGCGTCAGGCGCAGCCCGGATTCACGGCCGCCTCGGTGAGCCTGCCGGGCCCGGGCTTTCCGCCCGGGGCGCGCGTGGACGTGCCCTTGCGCGTCTTCTACCCGGGCTACTACCCGACGCTGTCGTGGCTGTACCGCGCGCTGGGCGTCGACAGCGAGCCGGTGAGCTACGCGACCACGTTCCTCGACGCCACGGGAAAGGCCTATTTTCGATACAGCAATTTGAGAGTGGGCGCTCGCTCCTGGAGTGTCCCGGCCTGGTCGCAGCTGGCGCAGCCCGACGCGCGGGCCATCGTGGCCGATGCGCTGCGCTTTCACCTGCGCGCGCGCAGGGCGCAGCGGGCGGCGGCCCAGGGCGCCCCCGACGAAGGCTTCGGCGGGTTGACGGTGGCGCAGTGGGCGGCGCGCGAGCGGCTCTCGCAGGCCTTCATCGAGGGCCTGCTGCTGCCGGCGATCTGCACCGTGTGCACCTGCCCGACGGCGTTGGCGCGAGAACTGCCTGCCGCCGTGGCGGCCGACTACCTGCTGCGTGGGCTCTCGCGCGAGGCGGTACGCCGCGCGCGAGCCGGCGCCGACGACGTGCAGGCGCGGCTGCTCTCGGGCATCCCTGGCCGCCGCTTCGGGCTGTCGATCGAATCGGTGCGCCCGGCCGGCCATCAGGTGCTGCTGCGCGACGCGCAGGGCCAGGTGCAGGCCTACGACCATGTCGTTTTCGCCACCACGGCCCCGCACGCGGCGCGCATGCTCGGCCACGGCGCCTGCGCGAGCGACGCCGAGGCCCGTGTGCTGGCCGGGTTTCGCACGACGTCCGTGGAGGTGGTGACGCACCGCGACCCCGCTTGCATGCCGGCGCGCCGGCGCGACTGGTCGAGCGTGACGCTGCGCGTGGACCCCGCGCGCGAGGGGCCCGAGTCGACGATCTGGATCAATGCCGTGCAGCCTGCGCTGTGCGGTGCGCCCGATGTCTTCCAGAGCGTCTCGCCGCACCGTGCCCCACGCCCGGAAACGGTGCTGGGTCAGGCTCGCTTCGAGCGCCCGGTGGTGGACGCGCGCAGCCAGGCCGCCCTGGCCGCGCTGCTGCGCCTGCACGAGGAACCCCACCGACGGGTGTGGTTCTGCGGGGCCTGGGCGCAGGCTGGCGTGCCGCTGCTGGAGAGTGCGGTACGCTCCGCCGTCGAGGTGGCCCGGCGTCTCGGGGCACCCCTTCCTGCAGCCGAGCCTTGCGATGCACGCCTGTCCACCGAGCGAGTTTCCTGACACCCAGCCCGCCGACGAGGCGCTGGAGCCCCCGGGTGGGGGCCGCACCGCGCCCGTGGCGCTGCTCACGGCTGCGGGCAGCGGCATTGGCGCGGCCGCGGCGCGGCGGCTCGCGGCCGAGGGCTGGCAGGTGGCGATCCTGTCCTCCTCGGGCAAGGGCGAGGCGCTCGCAGCCGAGCTCGGTGGCCTGGGCGTGACGGGCTCCAACCGCGACACATCCGACCTCGAGCGGCTGGTGCAGGCGGCCCTCGCACGCTGGGGCCGCATCGACGCAGTGGTCAACAGCGCCGGCCATGGGCCCAAGGGCCCCTTGCTCGAGATCCCGGACGCCGACTGGCACCTGGGGATGGAGTTCTACCTGCTCAACGTCGTGCGCATTGCGCGGCTGGTCACGCCCGTGATGCAGCGCCAGGGCGGCGGATCGATCGTCAACGTCTCCACCTACGCGCCCTTCGAGCCGGAGGCGGCGTTCCCCACCTCGGGCGTGTTTCGCGCCGGGCTGGCGGCCTTCACCAAGCTCTGGGCCGACCAGTACGCGGGCCAGGGCCTGCGCATGAACAACGTGCTGCCCGGCTTCATCAGCAGCCTGCCGGAGAAGGAGGAGCGCCGCGCCCGCATCCCGATGGGGCGCTACGGCACGCCCGAGGAGGTGGGCGAGCTCATCGCCTTCCTCGCCGGCGGGCGCAGCCGCTACATCACCGGGCAGAACATCCGCATCGACGGCGGGATCACGCGCTCGGTGTAGGCGCCGCGGGGTGCTGCATGGGGTGGCCCCGGGGCTGGCCAGGCCAGTAAGCGCCATGCCAGCCGAAGGGCTTCCAATCAGGGTTTACGCTTAGGGTTGGTGGTCGCCGGTGTCTGGGCGACGGTTCAATCAAAGCAACACAGGAGACACACATGAGCAAGCGTGACGTGGTGGTGCTGGGCGCAGCGCGTTCGGCGATCGGTTCCTTCGGGGGTGCGCTGTCGGACATGGAGCCGGCCGAGCTCGCCGGCAGCGTGATGAAGGCAGCCGTCGAACGCTCGGGCGTCGACCCGAAGGTCATCAACTACGTGACCGTGGGCAACACCATCCCCACCGAGAGCCGCTTCCCGTATGTGGCGCGCGTGGCCGCGATCCAGGCCGGGCTGCCCATGGACAGTGTCGCGATGGCCGTCAACCGTCTGTGCTCATCGGGCCTGCAGGGTATCGTCACGACGGCTCAGAACATCCTCCTGGGCGACTGCGACTACGGCGTGGGCGGCGGCGTGGAAGTGATGAGCCGCGGCGGATATCTCTCCACCGCGATGCGCACGGGCGCGCGCATGGGCGACACCAAGCTCATCGACACGATGGTGGCCACCCTCACCGACCCCTTCGGCGTGGGCCACATGGGCGTGACGGCCGAGAACCTGGCCGTCAAGTGGAACATCACGCGCGAGGAGCAGGACGCTCTCGCGGTGGAGTCGCAGCGCCGCGCGGCAGCGGCGATTGCCCAGGGCCGCTTCAAGAGCCAGATCGTGCCCATCGTCAAGCAGACGAAGAAGGGCGAGGTCATCTTCGACACCGACGAGTACGTGAAGGCCTCCACGACGATGGAGACGCTGGCCAAGCTCAAGCCTGCCTTCAAGAAGGACGGCAC
>JBJTVI010000301.1:0-14782 GCA_046081145.1 Rubrivivax sp. | reverse complement strand
GCTACGAGGCGCAGGCCGCCGACCTCGAAGGCAAGGCGCCGAGCGCGCCGATGCTGGCCGGGCTGCCGGGTTGCCTGGCGCTGCTCGTGCCCGATCCCGGGCAGCCCTTCGAGACCGTGTTCGCGCACGCGATGTGGCTGCGCACCTGGTTCGGCCCGGAGCGCGCCGCCATCGCGCTGGAGCTGCTGCACGGCCCGCACGACGCGCAGCTCGCAGAGACGGTGGAGGCGGTGGCGCAGGCCACGGGCCTGACGGTCGTGGCCGCCGGTGGGGTGCTGATGCACGCACGCTCGCGCAAGCCCCTGCACGACGTGCTCACCGCCACGCGGCTGAACCTGCCCGTGGCCGAGTGCGGCCTGGGGCTGGCGCCCAACGCCGAGGCGCACCTGCGCACGCGTGCGCGCCTGTCCAAGCTCTACCGGGAGGCCTGGCTGCAGGCCACGGTGCGGCTGGCCGGGCAGTGCGCCTTCTCCCTCGAAGAGCTGCGCTACGAGTACCCGCAGGAGATCGTGCCCGAGGGACATACGCCCACGAGCTGGCTGCGCGCGCTCACCGAGCAGGGCGCGCAGGCGCGCTTCCCGGCCGGGGTGCCGCCGCCGGTGCGCGCCATGCTCGAGCACGAGCTCGCGCTCATCGCCCAGCTTGCCTACGAACCCTACTTCCTCACCGTGGCCGACATCGTGGCCTGGGCGCGCGCGCAGGGCATCGCCTGCCAGGGGCGCGGCAGCGCGGCCAACTCGGCCGTGTGCTACTGCCTGCACATCACCGAGGTCGACCCGGCACGCATGAGCGTGCTCTTCGAGCGCTTCGTCAGCGCCGAGCGGCGCGAGCCGCCGGACATCGATGTCGACTTCGAGCACCAGCGCCGCGAGGAGGTGGTGCAGTACCTGTACCGCAAGTACGGCCGCCACCGCGCGGCGCTGGCCGGCGTGGTGGTGTGCTACCGGCCGCGCTCGGCGCTGCGCGACGTGGGGCGGGCGCTGGGCATCGACCTGCCGCGCATCGACGCCGTGTCGCGCGTGCTGCCGCGCTTCGGTACAGACGCGCTGGAGGGCGAGCGGCTGCGCGAGCACGGCTTCGACCCCGAGGCGCACACCACGCGGCTGTGGGTGTCGCTCACGCAGCAGCTCATGGGCTTTCCGCGCCACCTGGGCCAGCACCCGGGCGGCTTCGTGATCGCGCGCGAGACGCTCGCGCAGATCGTGCCGGTGGAAAACGCCGCGATGGAAGGGCGCAGCGTCATCCAGTGGGACAAGGACGACCTCGATGCGCTGGGCCTCATCAAGGTGGACATCCTGGCCCTGGGCATGCTCAGCGCCATCCGCCGGGCGCTGCAGGCGGTGGGGGACAAGCTCGCGTGGGCGGCGCGCACGGCGCATGCGGCCGGCACGGCCGCGCCGCCCCTGCGCATGCAGGACATCCCGGCCGAAGACCCGGCCGTGTACGCCATGCTCTCGCGCGGCGACAGCGTGGGCGTGTTCCAGGTGGAAAGCCGCGCCCAGATGAGCATGCTGCCGCGGCTGCAGCCGCGCACCTTCGACGACCGGGTGATCGAGGTGGCGATCGTGCGCCCGGGCCCGATCCAGGGCGGCATGGTGCACCCCTACCTGCGCCGGCGCAGCGGGGACGAGCCCGTCACCTTCCCGAGCGCGGAGGTGCGCCAGGCACTCGAGCGCACGTTGGGCGTGCCGATCTTCCAGGAGCAGGTGATGCAGTTGGCCATCCTCGCGGCCGACTTCACCCCCGGCGAGGCCGATCAGCTGCGCCGCGCAATGGCGGCCTGGAAGCGCCGCGGGGGCCTCGGGCCCTTTCACGAGCGGCTCGTGGGCCGCATGGTGGAAAAGGGCTACGCGCGGGAATACGCCGAGGCGATCTTTCGCCAGATCGAGGGCTTTGGCGAGTACGGCTTTCCGGAAAGCCACGCGGCGAGCTTTGCGCTGCTCGTCTACGCCAGCGCCTGGCTCAAGTGCCACCACCCCGATGCCTTCCTCGCGGCGCTGCTGGACAGCCAGCCGATGGGCTTCTACGCCCCGGCGCAGCTCGTGCGCGACGCGCGCGAGCACGGCGTGCAGGTGCGCCCGGTGGACGTGCACCGCAGTCAGTGGGAGACGACGCTCGAGGCGCCCGACCCGTGTGCACAGGCGGCATCGCCTGGCCCCACACCTGCCTCAGGCCCATCCGCTGCGGCCCCGCCCGGCCTGCACCCCGTGCGCCTGGGCCTGAACCGCATCGCCGGATTGTCCGAGGCGGCCGCGCACCGCATCGTCGCCGCGCGCCCCTTCGACACCGTGGAAGACCTCGCCCGCCGCGCTGCGCTGGACGCGCAGGCCCTGCGCCTGCTGGCCCAGTCCGGCGCACTCGCCGGCCTGGCCGGGCATCGCCATCAGGCTGCCTGGGCCGTGGCGGGGGTGGATACCCGCGCCAGCGCGTTGCTGCGCGGCACCCGCACGCACGAGGAGGCGGCTGAACTTGCCGAGCCGGCCACGGTGCAGGAGACGCTGGCCGACTACCGCGCCATGGGCCTGACGCTGGGCACGCACCCGCTGGCGCTGCTGCGTGGCGAGCTCCAGGCCTGGCGCGTGCAGACGGCGGCCGTGCTGCGCCAGGCCCGCCCCGGCCAGCTCGCCCGCGCCAGCGGCCTCGTCACGCACCGCCAGCGCCCCGAGACGGCCAAGGGCGTGGTCTTCGTGACGCTGGAGGACGACACCGGCAGCGTCAACGTCATCGTCTGGCCGGATCTGGCCCGCACGCAGCGCCGCGAGCTGCTGGGCAGCCGGCTGCTCACCGTCTTCGGGGTGTGGCAGCGCGAGGGCGAGGTGCGCCACCTCGTGGCTCGGCGGCTGCTGGACCACAGCACGCTGCTGCAGGGGCTGGCCGGGCGCAGCCGGGATTTCCGCTGAGGCGGCGGTGCCGCGTCAGCCGGGCGCGGGCAGCCGTCGTGAGACGGTGGTGTCCCGCTGCCTGCGCGGACGTCGTGCAGCCGCCACAATCCGAGGGCTTCGCCACCATCGGCCCTCCATCGGCCCTCCATCGGCCACCTCCGCCCATGCTCTTTCTGCTGTCTCCCGCCAAGACGCTCGACTACGACACCCCGGTGCCCGCGGCGATCGCCCGCAAGGCCACCGATCCGCTGTACACCGCACAGGCCGCCGAACTCATCGCGGTGCTGCGGCGCAAGCGGCCGGCCGAGATCGCCTCGCTGATGGAGCTCTCCGATGCGCTGGCCGCGCTGAACGTGGCGCGCTACGCCGCCTGGCAGCCCGAGGCGACGCCGGCCAACAGCAAGCCGGCCGTGCTCGCCTTCGCCGGCGACGTATACGAGGGGTTGGACGCGAAGACGCTGAAGGCGGCCGACCTCAGCTGGGCCCAGGATCATGTGGTGATCCTGTCGGGCCTGTACGGAGCCCTGCGCGCCCTTGACCGGCTGCAGCCCTACCGGCTGGAGATGGGCACGGCGCTGGCCCATCCGCGCGGACGCGACCTCTACGCCTTCTGGGGCGACACGGTGGCCGCCTACCTCAACGAGCGCCAGGCGGCCGAGCGTGCGCCGGTGGTCGTGAACCTGGCCTCGCAGGAATATTCGAAGGTGGCCTTGCGCCCGGCGCTGCGGGCGCGCGTGGTGGATTGCCAGTTCGAGGACTGGAAGGGCGACCGCTACAAGGTCGTGAGCTTCTTTGCCAAGCGCGCACGTGGCCTGATGTGCCGCTGGGCCATCACGCAGCGTGCCCGCAAGCCCGCCGACCTGGAGGGCTTCGACGCCGAGGGCTACGCCCTGGACCGCGCGGCCAGCCAGGCCGACAGGCTCGTCTTCCGGCGCCGCGCCGAGCCGCAGTAGCCCGGCGGCGCGTACCTGGCTTGTCGCACAATGTGGCCATGAGCCCTGTGGTCCAGAGCATCACCCCCGAACTGCGGCGCTGGATCGTCGCCCATGCCGAGGCGGGCTGCCAGCCCGAGGATGTGGTGCAGGCGATGGTGGCCAGCGGCTGGCATGAGGAGGTAGCCATCGAGGCGCTCGAGCAGACGCTGCGCGGGCGGCTCGAGGAGGTGCGCCAGTCGCGCCTGGATCCTGCGGCGGCTGGGGCCCTCTCGGCCAATACGGCTGGCACGGCCGTGCCCGAGCCGGCCGTGGCCGAGGGCGCCACCGTGATCGAGGCCGACGGCCACGCGGTGGAGGTGGTGATGACGATGCGGCACCCGCGCGTCGTCGTCTTCGGCAACCTCCTCACCGCAGCCGAGTGCGAGGAGCTGATGGCGCTCGCGCGCCCGAAGCTCGAGCGCTCAGAGACGGTCGACACCTCCACCGGCGGCAGCGAGGTCAATTCCGCCCGCACGAGCGACGGCATGTTCTTCGAACGCGGCCAGCATCCCCTCATCGTGCGCCTGGAAAGCCGCATCGCTGCACTGATCAACTGGCCCGTGGAGCGCGGCGAGGGGTTGCAGATCCTGCGCTACCGGCCCGGCGCCCGCTACGAGCCGCACTACGACTACTTCGACCCCGAAAAGGCGGGCACCCCGCGCATCCTGGAGCGCGGAGGCCAGCGCGTGGGCACGCTCGTGATGTACCTGAACACGCCCGAGCGGGGTGGCTCCACCACCTTCCCCGACGCGGGCCTGGAGGTGGCGCCGGTGCGTGGCAGCGCGGTGTTCTTCAGCTACGACCGGCCGCATCCGTCCACGCGCACGCTGCACGGCGGCGCGCCGGTGCTGGCCGGGGAGAAGTGGGTGGCCACGAAGTGGCTGCGCCAGGGTGTGTTTCGATGAGACGAGGGCAAGGAGGGACCCCATGAAGAAGCTGATCACGCTGGCCACGATGCTGGCCATTTCCGGTGCGTCGACGCTGGCTGTCGCGCAGGCGCCCGCGCCCGCTCCCGCGCCGGCCCCTGTGGCTGCCCCGGCCCCTGCACCTGCGCCGGCGGCTGCGCCCGAGGCGGGCGAGAAGAAGGCCGGCAAGAAGGGCGAGAAGAAGAAGGCCGCCAAGAAGGAGAAGAAGGCCAAGAAGCCGGCCAAGAAGGCGCCCGCCAACGGCTGACGCCAGCTGCGGCAAGCCCCGGGCCCGGCTTCAGGCCTCCAGCGTGGCGCCGTGCGGGGGCACGGCCACCTTCCAGCCCAGTTCGTCCTGGATGCGCACGCGCAGCGCATCGCTGGCTTGCGGGTCGCCGTGCACCACCCAGGTCTGGCGAGGGGCACGGCGGATGCCGCGCATCCACGCCATCAGGCCATCGCTGTCGGCGTGCCCTGAAAAGCCCTCGAGGTGGCTCACGCGTGCCCGCACCGGCACGTACTCGCCGTGGATCTTCACCTCCGTGGCGCCGGCCACCAGAGCCGCCCCGCGGCTGCCCCCCACCTGAAAGCCCGCAAAGACGATCTCGTGCCTGGGGTCCGGCGCCATCGCCTTGAGGTGGTGCAGCACACGCCCGCCGGTGGCCATGCCGCTGGCGGAGATGATCACGCACGGGAAGCGGTGGCGCGCCAGGCGCACGGATTCGGGGGCTCCGGCCACCACGTGCACCCCCTGCAGCAGCCCGGCAATCTCCTCGCGCGGCACGCGCAGCAGGTCTCGGTGGCGGCCATAGAGCGCGGTGGCCTCGATGGCCATCGGGCTGTCCAGGAAGATCGGCAGCGTGCGCGGCACCCGGCCCTCGTGCTTGAGCCGCTGCAGCACCAGCAGCAACGCCTGCGCCCGCCCGACCGCAAAGCTCGGCAGGAGCACCGAGCCGCCGCGTGCCACCGCCTGCGTGATGAGTTCGGCCAGGCGTGCCGGCGCGTCCTCACGGGCGTGCCAGCGGTTGCCGTAGGTGGACTCGCACAGCAGCACATCGGCCCGCGTGAGCCTCTCGGGGGCGGGCATCATCAGGTCGTCGCTGCGCCCCACGTCGCCGGAGTAGGCGAGCACCTCGCGCCCACGCGTGACAGTGACGGCGCAGGCGCCCAGCAGGTGGCCCACGGGGGTGAGCTGCAGCTGCAGCTCGCCCACGCGCATCTTCTCGCCCGGCCGCAGCGGCACCATGCGCGCGATGGCGCGCTCGGCGTCGGCACGCGTGTACAGCGGCAGCGCCTTGTCGTGGCGGGAGTAGCCGTATCGGTTGGCGCGCCGCGCATCCTCCTCCTGCAGGTGCGCGGCATCGAGCAGCAGCACGCGGGCGAGGTCCATGGTGGCGGGCGAGGCGTACACCGGGCCACGGTAGGCGCCGCGCGTCAGCACGGGCAGCCAGCCGCAATGGTCCAGGTGGGCGTGGCTGAGCACCACCGCATCCACGCCGTGCAGCTCGGGCGGCACCGGCGCCCAGTTGCGCTCGCGAAAGGTCTTGTAGCCCTGGAACATCCCGCAGTCCAGCAGCACGCGGGTGCCGCCCCAGTCCACGAGGTGGCGCGAGCCGGTGACGGTGTCGGCCGCGCCCAGGAAGGAGATGCGCATCGTCATGGCACCCATCATGCCCGGGTTGGCGCCTGTCGCGAAGGGGCGGGTGCGGCCCCAGCGAGCGTGCGCAGGCGGGGCCCATAACCGCCGGCCGGTCCGAATGTCCCGTCCACCCGACGGATCTCCTCGGATGCCGGCGGGCTGCTACGCTCAGGGGCTCCGCTGCGTTTCTTCCCGAACCAATGCCCCTGACCGCCCACCTGATCCACCCCGATGGCTCGCGCCAGAGCCTGAGCGCCGAGCCCGGCCAGACGCTGATGCGCGTGGCCACCGATGCCGGGGTGTCGTCCATCGTCGCCGATTGCGGCGGCCTGCTCACCTGCGCCACCTGCCACGTCTATGTCGAGCCCGAGTGGACCGAGCGGGTGGGAGAGGTGACGCACGACGAGGCCTCGATGCTCGAGATGACGGCCTCGCCGCGCCGCCCGGAGAGTCGACTCAGCTGCCAGATCGTGATGCAATCGGCCCTCGACGGGCTGACCGTGCGTTTGCCCGAGTCGCAGTACTGAAAGCTGGCCCGCCGCGCCCCTCCCGGCGGCCCGCCCTCAACCGGAGACGCGCGTGAGAGTTCTGGATTCGCTCGCCAAGGCCTGCGCCGTTCTCGCCGGGGTGCTGCTCACCGTCATCACCCTGATGACCTGCGTGAGCCTGATCGGTCGCAACACCACGGGCTGGACCATCGTGGGCGACTTCGAGCTCTCGGGCTCGGCTGCCGGCGCGGCCATCGCGCTCTTCATGCCCTGGTGCCAGGCGCGGCGCGGCAACATCATCGTGGATTTCTTCACCGCGCGCGCCTCGCAGGCGACGAACGCGGCGCTGGACCGCTTCGGCGCGCTGCTGCTGGCGCTGTGCATGGCGCTGCTGGCCTGGCGCACCGGCCTGGGCGGCCTGAACGCGTGGAAGAGCGGGTCGGGCTCGATGATGCTGGGCTTTCCCGAGTGGATCGTCTACGTGTTCATGGTGCCGCCGCTGGTGCTGACTGCGCTCATCGGGTTGATGCAGGCGGCGCGCGGCTTCGGCCCGGAGGTGGGCGAATGATCGCGCCGGGCAGCTCCCCAGCGCGAATCCCGAAGTGCGCAGCACGGAGGGCATTCCAGTGACCCCGATCACGCTGACGCTCCTGATCTTCGCCGTCATGCTCGTGCTGATGGCGGTGCGCACGCCCATCTCGATTGCCATGTTCGCCGCCGGGGCCGTGGGCTACGTGCTGCAGGCGGGGTGGCTACCGCTGGCGAACTTTCTCAACACCCAGGCCTTCGCGCGCTTTGCGAGCTACGACCTCTCGGTGATACCGCTGTTCATCCTGATGGGCAACTTCGCCACGCAGGGGGGCATCAGCCGCGCGCTCTTCGAGTTTGCTGCCGCCGTGATGGGCCGCTTCAAGGGCGGGCTGGCCATGGCCTCGGTGCTGGCCTGCGCTGCCTTCGGCGCCATCTGTGGTTCCTCGGTGGCCACGGCCGCCACCATTACCTCGGTGGCCCTGCCCGAAATGAAGCGCCACGGCTACTCGGGCCGCCTGGCCACGGGCACGCTGGCGGCAGGAGGTACCCTGGGCATCCTCATTCCGCCGAGCGTGCCGCTCGTCATCTACGCCATTCTCACCGAGCAGAACATCGCCAAGCTCTTTGCCGCGGCAATGGTGCCCGGGATCATCGCGATGGTCGGCTACATGATCGCCATCGCGATCTACGTGCGCCTGGTGCCCGGGCAGGCGCCCGAGCACGACGAGGCGCCGGCCATCACCGCGCGCTCGCTCTCGGGGGTGCTGCCCATCGCCACCATCTTTCTCATCGTCTTCGGCGGCATCTACACGGGCAAGTTCACGCCTACCGAGGGCGCGGGCGTCGGGGCGGCGGCCACCTTCGTGGCCGCGCTGCTCAAGCGCGAGATCACCTGGCAGAAGTTCAAGCACTGCTTCTACGCCACGGCCGAGGCCTCGGCCATGATCTTCATGATCTTCCTGGGCGCCGACCTGATGAACTCGGCGCTGGCCCTCACGCAGGTGCCCGGGCAGCTCGCCAGCGTGGTGCAGGGCTGGGGCCTGCCGCCGCTGGCGGTGGTCACGGCCATCCTGCTCTTCTACGTGGTGCTCGGCTCGGTGATGGACGAGCTCTCCATGATCCTGCTGACGATCCCGATCTTCTTCCCGATGATCATGGGCCTGGATTTCGGCATGCCCAAGGAGAGCGTGGCCATCTGGTTCGGCATCATGGTGCTGATGACGGTGGGCTTCGGGCTGCTGGCCCCGCCGGTGGGGCTCAATGTCTACGTCGTCAACGGCCTGGCGCGCGATGTGCCCATCGCCGAGAGCTACCGGGGCGTGATGCCCTTCCTCATCAGCGACACGCTGCGCACGGTGCTGCTGCTGCTGTTCCCGCCGATCTCGCTCGCACTGGTCAGCCTGCTCAGCTGAGCGTGGGTGATCGGCCGGCGGGCCTGGCCGGCGCCTGAGGGAAACCCCGTAGCCGGCAGGCCCGTCCGGGGTCCGTACAGTCACGCTCGTTCCCTTGAATCCTCAACAGGAGAGAAGTCGATGAAGCGCCGTCAATTCGTGCAGGGCACGGCCGCCGCCGCGGCCCTGGGTGTGCCCCACCTCACGGGCCTGGCCCAGCAGTCGGTGACGCTGAAGTTCCACACCTTCATGGCGCCGATGTCCAACGTCTGGCTCACCATGCACAAGCCGTGGATGGAAAAGGTGGAGAAGGACTCGGGCGGCCGCATCAAGTTCGAGGGCTACCCCGCGATGCAGCTCGGCGGCACGCCGGTGCAGCTCTACGACCAGGCGCGCGACGGCGTGGTGGACATCGTCTGGACGCTGCCGGGCAATACGGCCGGGCGCTTCCCGCGCATCGAGGTGTTCGAGCTGCCCTTCATGATGAACAACGCCGAGGCCACCTCCAAGGCCTACTGGGAGTACTTCCAGACCCAGTGCCCGGACGAGTTCAAGGAAACCCACGTGATCGCGCTGCAGGTGCATGGCCCGGGCATGTTCCATTCGGCCAACAAGCCCATCCGCAGCGTGGCCGACCTCAAGGGCATGAAGGTGCGCGGCCCCACGCGCCAGGTGACGAAGATGCTCTCGTCGGTGGGTGCCACGCCAGTGGGCATGCCGCTGCCGCAGATTCCGGATGCGCTCTCCAAGGGCACGATCGATGCCTGCGTGATCCCCTGGGAGGTGGTGCCCTCGGTGAAGGTGCACGAGCTCACCAAGTACCACAGCGAGTTCGACAACA
Source organism: Rubrivivax sp. (assembly GCA_046081145.1). GTDB lineage: Bacteria > Pseudomonadota > Gammaproteobacteria > Burkholderiales > Burkholderiaceae_C > Rubrivivax. The sequence continues at coordinate 5,131 of JBJTVI010000301.1, read as the reverse complement.
CCGGTGGTGCGCTCTACACCACCACCTTCGTGATGGCGATGAACCAGGCCAAGTACAACTCGCTGGCTCCGGATCTCAAGCGCGTGATCGACGCCAACTCGGGCATGGCCGCCTCGGCGTGGCTGGGCAAGACGCAGCAGGGCAACGACCCGGCCGGCCGCAAGACGGCCACCGACCGCAACAACACCGTCTACCAGTTCACGGCCGCGCAGCGCGAGGAGTTCATCAAGCTCTCCTCCAACGTGGATGACGAGTGGGTGGCCGACATGGACAAGCGCGGCTTCAAGGGCGCGCAGCTGCTGTCCACGGCCAAGCAGCTGATCGCCAAGCACGGGCGCGGCTGAGAACTCGCAGCCGAAACTCGCGGCTCTTGAGCGAAGGGCGCCCTCGGGCGCCCTTTTTCCTGCTCGGGTGCTCGCCGGCACCCTTCCTCAAGGGGGGGCGCCGCCAGGCGAGCCGGCCCTCACAGAAGATGCTTCACGCCGTCCTGCTCGCCCATCAACTCGGCCAGCGTCTTGTCGATGCAGCCCTGGCTGAAGGCGTCGATGGGCAGGCCCTCGACGATCTGGTACTTCCCGCCGCTGCAGGTGACGGGGTAGCCGAACATCACGTCCTTCGGGATGCCGTACTCGCCGTTGCTCGGCACGCCCATCGTCACCCACTCGCCGCCGGTGCCCAGCGCCCAGTCGCGCATGTGGTCGATGGCCGCGTTGGCGGCCGAGGCGGCCGAGGACAGGCCGCGCGCCTCAATTATGGCGGCACCCCGCTTGCCCACCGTGGGCAGGAACACGTCCTTGTTCCAGCCGTGGTCGTTGATCGTGTCCTTGACCGAGGCGCCGTCGATGGTGGCGAAGCGGTAGTCGGCGTACATCGTGGGCGAGTGGTTGCCCCACACGGCCAGCTTGCGGATGCTGGCCACGGGCTTGCCCGTCTTGGCCGCGAGCTGGCTCAGCGCCCGGTTGTGGTCCAGGCGCAGCATGGCGGTGAAGTTCTCGCGCGGCAGCGAAGGCGCGCTCTTCATGGCGATCCACGCGTTGGTGTTGGCCGGGTTGCCCACCACCAGCACCTTCACGCCGCGGCTGGCGGCCTGGTCCAGGGCCTTGCCCTGGGCGGTGAAGATCTGTGCGTTGGCGGCGAGCAGGTCCGCCCGCTCCATGCCCGGGCCACGCGGGCGCGCGCCCACGAGCAGGGCGTAGTCGGTATCGCGAAAGGCGGTGGCGGGGTCGGCGTGCGCCTCCATCCCGGCCAGCAGCGGAAAGGCGCAGTCCTCGAGCTCCATCATCACGCCCTTGAGGGCCTTCTGGGCCTTCTCGTCGGGGATCTCGAGCAGCTGCAGGATCACGGGCTGGTCCTTGCCGAGCATCTCGCCGGAGGCGATGCGAAAGAGCAGCGCGTAGCCGATCTGGCCGGCGGCACCCGTGACAGCCACGCGGACGGGCTTCTTGGACATGCGGAACTCCTCGTTCGGAAGGATGGTGGGGCGGCGGCCGGCGCAAACGCCGCCGCCAGGATCGAAGCAGCCGTGAGTGTAAGGACCTCGTCTTGCCGCAGGCTGACCCGGCAATATGTCTTATATCTTGTACAAGATATCTTGCCCGAGTCCGGGCGGTGTGCTGCAATCGCGGGATGCCGTTGCCTTCCGGCTTTGCCGCCGCCGACACCCCCGAGGCCGCTGGCCCTTCCTTCAGCCCCCTGTACCAGCAGATCAAGGGCCTGCTCACGCGCAGCCTGCAAGGCGGCGAGTGGAAGCCCGGCGAAGCCATCCCCAGCGAGACGGAACTGGCCGCGCGCTTTCGCGTGAGCCAGGGCACGGTGCGCAAGGCGGTGGATGAGCTCGCCACCGAGAACCTGCTCGTGCGGCGCCAGGGCAAAGGCACCTTCGTGGCCACGCACGCCGAGGCGAGCACGCAGTACCGCTTCTTGCGCCTGGTGGCAGATGACCCGCTGGCGGCCCGGCTGCAGCGCCGGCTGCTCGATTGCCGGCGCCTGCGCGCCGGCGCCGACGTGGTGCGCGCGCTCGGGCTGCGCAGCGGCGAGGCCGTGATCCAGGTGCGCCGGCTGCTGCTGCAGGATGCCCAGCCCGTGGTGCTCGACGACATCTACCTGCCCGGCACGCTCTTCAAGGGCCTGGGCGCCGAGCGGCTGGAGAGCTACAAGGGCCCGATGTACCGGCTCTTCGAGGCCGAGTTCGGGGTGCGCATGATCCGCGCCGAGGAGCGGGTGCGTGCCGTGGCGGCCGAGCCGCTGGCGGCGCAGCTGCTGGCCACTGCGGCGGGCGTGCCCCTGCTGTCGGTGGAGCGGCTGAGCTTCACCTACGACGACAAGCCGGTGGAACTGCGGCGCGGCCTGTATCGCACCGAGCACCACCACTACCGCAACGAGCTCAACTGAGGATGCCCCGCCCGCCTGGCGCCGACATCGCCGTGGACAGCGCCGTAGACATGGCGTCAGTTTGTTGCGATGCAATAATCGTCCGACAGGGTCCAGCCCCCCCAGGAGCCCCGGCGAACCGCGTCAGGGCTGGCCGGCAGCCCCGAGAGAACTGAACAAGAGCCGAACGAGAGGAATCGAGGATCCCCATGGCCGACACCGCCGCCCCCCGGACACCGCGTCCGGTCTACCGCAACATCCACGTCTCGCAGATCGTGGCCTACCGGCTGCCGCCGGCGGGCGTCGTCTCGATCCTGCACCGCATCAGCGGTGCGCTGATGTTCGTGCTGCTGCCCTTCGTGGTCTGGCTCTTCGACACGAGCGTCACCTCGGAGATCTCCTACGACCGCTTCACGAGCGCCTTCGCCTCGGGGCTCGGGCCCTTGCCGGGGGGCTTCGTCAAGCTCGTGGTGCTCGCGCTCATGTGGGCCTACCTGCACCACTTCATCGCCGGCGTGCGCCACCTTTGGATGGATGCCACGCACAGCGTCACGAAAGAGCAGGGGCACTCCTCGGCACTCGTCACGCTGGGGCTGAGCGCGCTGCTGACGGTGGCACTCGGCGCCAAGCTCTTCGGCCTGTACTGAACAACGAGCAGGAAATGGCGATGCAGCCCAACTATGGATCCAAGCGTCTCGTCGTGGGGGCGCACTACGGCATGCGCGACTGGCTCAGCCAGCGCGTCACGGCGGTGCTGATGGCGGTCTACACCGTCGTGCTCCTGGCCCAGGTGCTGATGCCCGGCCCGCTGGACTACTACCGCTGGTCGGGCATCTTCGCCGCCCAGTGGATGAAGGTGCTCACCTTCGTGATCGTCGTCGCGCTCGCGTGGCACGCGTGGGTGGGCGTGCGCGACATCTGGATGGACTACGTCAAGCCCGTGGCGCTGCGCCTGGCGCTGCAGGTGCTGACGATCGTCTGGCTCGTGGGCTGCGCCGGCTGGGCGGTCCAGGTTCTGTGGAGGCTCTAGAGATGGCGCTCGGCAAGATTCCCACCCGGCGCTTCGACGTCGTCATCGTCGGGGCCGGCGGCTCGGGCATGCAGGCCTCGCTGCGCCTGGCGCAGGCCGGGCTGAACGTCGCGGTGCTCTCCAAGGTGTTTCCCACGCGTTCGCACACGGTGGCCGCGCAAGGCGGCATCGGTGCCTCGCTGGGCAACATGTCCGAGGACAACTGGCACTACCACTTCTACGACACCGTCAAGGGCTCGGACTGGCTGGGTGACCAGGACGCCATCGAGTTCATGTGCCGCGAGGCGACGAAGGTCGTCTACGAGCTCGAGCACTTCGGGATGCCCTTCGACCGCAACCCCGACGGCACCATCTACCAGCGGCCCTTCGGCGGCCACACCGCCAACTACGGCGAGAAGCCCGTGCAGCGCGCCTGCGCCGCAGCCGACCGCACCGGCCACGCGATGCTGCACACGCTGTACCAGCAGAACGTCAAGGCCCGCACCAACTTCTTCGTCGAGTGGATGGCGCTGGACCTGGTGCGCGACGCCCAGGGCGACGTGCTGGGCGTGACGGCGCTGGAGATGGAGACGGGTGAGATCCACATCCTGCAGGGCAAGGTGACGCTGCTGGCCACGGGAGGAGCCGGGCGCATCTACGCGGCCAGCACCAACGCCTTCATCAACACCGGCGATGGCCTGGGCATGGCCGCACGCGCGGGCATCCCGCTGGAGGACATGGAGTTCTGGCAGTTCCACCCCACCGGCGTGGCCGGCGCGGGCGTGCTGCTCACCGAGGGCTGCCGTGGCGAGGGCGCGATCCTGCGCAATGTCGATGGCGAGCGCTTCATGGAGCGCTACGCCCCCACGCTGAAGGATCTTGCGCCGCGCGATTTCGTTTCGCGCTGCATGGATCAGGAGATCAAGGAAGGGCGCGGCTGCGGTCCGAACAGGGACTACATCCAGCTCGACATGACCCACCTGGGTGCCGACACCATCATGAAGCGCCTGCCCAGCGTCTTCGAGATCGGCCACAACTTCGCCAACGTCGACATCACGCGCGAGCCCATCCCGGTGGTGCCCACCATCCACTACCAGATGGGCGGCATCCCCACCAACATTCACGGCCAGGTGGTGGCGCCCAAGGATGGCGACCCCAACACCATCGTCAATGGCCTGTACGCGGTGGGTGAGTGCGCTTGCGTGAGCGTGCACGGGGCCAACCGGCTGGGCACGAACTCGCTGCTGGACCTGCTCGTCTTCGGCCGTGCCGCCGGGCGCCACATCGTCGAGGCCGTCAAGGGCTCGACCCGCGCGCACAAGGATCTGCCCGCCGACGCCGCCGACCGGGCCCTGGCGCGCGTGGCGCGGCTCGATGCCAGCACCTCGGGCGAGTACGCGCAGGATGTGGCCAACGACATCCGCGCGGCGACGCAGCAGCACGCGGGCGTGTTCCGCACCCAGGCGAGCATGGACGAGGGCGTGGCCAAGATCGCGGCCCTGCGCGAGCGCGTGCAGGGCATCGCGCTGAAGGACAAGAGCCAGGTCTTCAACACCGCGCGCATCGAGGCGCTGGAGGTGGAAAACCTGATCGAGTCGGCACAGTCCACGATGGTGTCGGCGGCGGCGCGCCGCGAATGCCGCGGCGCCCACACCGTGAAGGACTACGAGCGCGGCGCCGACGACCCGCAGTTCCCGCTGGGCCGCAACGACGCCGAGTGGATGAAGCACACGCTGTGGTACAGCGAGGGCA
>JBJTVI010000300.1:0-3194 GCA_046081145.1 Rubrivivax sp. | reverse complement strand
AGCTCCAGCGCCTGGCTGCCCGGCAGTGCCGCCGAGGCCTGCTGCGCGGCTGCCCCGTCGCGGTCCAGCAGCACCACCGTTGCCCCCGCCTCGTGCAGCGCCTGCGCCGCGGCGCGGCCGATGCCCTGGGCCGCACCCGTGACCACCGCCACGCGGCCATCCACCCTGAAGCGTACGAGGGTGCTGGCGCTGGTCTGGGGTGGGCGCGTCGTCTCCATGCAGAAGCCTCCTTCATCGAACCGGCGTATTCAAGGGGAGCTTAAGGCCCCCTGTCAGGCACCCTGTGAGGCACCCTTTCCTCAGGCGCTGGAGCATCCTCGAAAGCGCGGGCGGTCTGCCCGAGCCCCCAGGATGTCGGCAGCAACCCGGCCACCTCGCGCTGCAGGTAGCGATCATCCAGCAACCAGAGCCAGCCACGATCTTCCGGGGTGCGCAGCACACGGCCGGCTGCCTGCACGACCTTCTGCATGGCCGGGACGAGGTCGGCGTATCCGTGATCGCCACCGAAGAGCTTTTCCAGCCGCGCCTTGAAATGCTCCTGGATGGGGGAGACAGGCGGCAGGCCTAGCGTCGCGATGAACGCACCGATGAGCAAGGACCCCGGAAGATCGACGCCCTCGGCGAACACGCCGCCCAGCACGGCGAACCCGATGCCTCGTTCATCGGGCCGGAACTGCGCGAGGAAGGCCTGCCGCGCCTGTGCGCCCATGCGCCGGTCCTGTCGCCACTGGGCAATGCCGGGGTGACGCTTGGCCAGGTGGGCCGCCACCTGCTCCAGGTAGTCGAAGCTGCTGAAGAACGCGAGGTAGTTGCCGGGGTGCGCCTCGTACTGCTGCGCGATGATGCTGACCAGCCTCCCGAGCGACCGGCCCCGATCCGTGAAGCGGGTCGAGAGCCCGCCAGCCACCTGCACGGTGAGGTGCTCGGCCGGAAAGGCCGGCGGCACATCGATCCAGGCCGTGTCCTGCGGCAAGCCCAGCAACTGGATCGAGTAGTCGGGCGGTGAGAGCGTTGCCGAGAAAAGCGTGATGCTGTGCAGCGCCTGCAAGCGCGGGCGCAGGAACACCGCCGGCGCCACGTTGCGCACGGCCAGCACGACAGCGGGCTCCTGTGCTTCACCCGCGTCTGCGGGGTCTTCGGAGCCCGGCTCGTTTCGGCGGATGTCGTTCGTACGGATGTCGTTGTGTCGGAGGTCGTTCTGTCGGATGTCGAACAGCGAGTGATCGCCCAGCGCTTCGACCAGCCGTGCGAAGCGCTGCAAAGCGAAATGAAAGTTCAGCAGCGATCCGACAGCCAGCGGCTGCTGCTGGAAGTGCTCCGACAGCGCGCCGCTGGCGGCCACGAGCGCCTGCGTGAAGGCATCGGGCACTTCGTCCAGGACCTCATGCGCAGCACAACAGTCTGCCGCCAGCGCCTGCGCCGCCTCGGCCAGGTGCTCCAGGGCGGACTGGGCCGACGCCGGTGCCGTCGGGATCGCGGTGCGCAGCGCGTCGAGGGTCAGCTCGGCGCTGTACATCTGCCGCGTGCGCTCCACCAGGTTGTGGGCCTCGTCGACCAGCACCGCCAGCTTCCAGTCCAGGGCCTGCAGCAGGCCCCAGAGTTGCCCGTTGCCGTCGAACAGGTGGTGCACATCGCCCACCAGCACATCGGCCCAGCGCACGAGTTCCTGCCCGAGGTAGTAGGGGCAGATGTCGTGCCGCAGCGCCACCTCGCGCTGCGCCGCGGCATCGAGCCAGCCCCGGGCGACCGCCTCCTCGCGTGCCGGCGCGAGCCGGTCGTAGAAGCCCCTGGCCAGCGGGCACGCGTCACCGTGGCAGGCCTTGTCGGGGTACACGCAGGCCTGATCCTTGGGGGTCATGGCCACCACGCGAAGCGCCTGGCCGGCAGTCCCGGCGCGCAGCAGGCCCAAGGTCTCCAGGGCCGTGATGCGGCCGGTGCCCTTGCAGGTGAGGTAGGCCACCTTGTCGATGCCGGCGTCCGGCACGGCGCGCAGCAGCGGGAACAGCGTGCCGATCGTCTTGCCGATGCCCGTCGGGGCCTGTGCCAGCAGGCTGCGCCCGGCCGTCGTCGTCCGGTACACGGCGGCTGCAAGCTCCCGTTGCCCGGCCCTGAACGTGCTCTGCGGAAAGGCCAGCTCCCTCAGCCCACGGTCGCGGGCCGCACGGTGTGCCGCTTCCTGCCCGGCCCAGCCCGAGAAGGCCTCGCAGCGCTCGGCAAGCACCGCCTCCAGCTCATCCGCGCCAAAGACCTGTCGCAGCTCGGTCTCGGTCTGCGAGGCGACATCGAAGTAGACCAGCGCCAGGGCGATCTCCTCCAGCCCTCGCGCCCGGCAAAAGAGCGCGCCATAGGTCTGCAACTGCGCCCAGTGCAGCAGCCGGCGGTTCGCCGGGATGTCTTCCGGCTGCCCGCGAATTGTCTTGATCTCCTCCAGGCACCTGCGCCGCGGGTCGTAGCCGTCGGCGCGCCCGCGCACCCTCAGCCGATCCCGGACTCCTTCCAGGGCGATCTCAGTCTCGTAGTCCTGGCCACGACGGGCCGCGATCGTCTGCTGGCTCCGGATGCCCTCCAGCGCGGTGGCGGCCGGCGTGAAGCGGCGGTCGAGGTCGCCCCGCTTGGCGGTGAACTCGCACAGGCTGCGCACCGAGACCGTGTAGATGGGCGGGCCGGCTGCGTCGACAGGCACGTGGTCATGGGCGAGGGAGTCTGCAGCCATCCGGGGCATTGTCTCCACGAATGGGTACCGGAACCCCCGACAATGGCCGGATGAAGACACCGGCCCGCCTGCACGTGCTGATCGGGCAGGGCCCGGTCGACAGCGTGATGCGGCCACTGGGCAGCCCCGGGGCGCGTGCCCTGGCCCGGGGCACCCGATATGGGCGCGAGCAGCGGGATGCCACCAGGCGGGGAGCCGCCGGGCGCGACCTGCGCCGGGGTGCAGCGACTTGACCCGTTCGCCGCCGCGCCTGATCACGCTGACGCTGCTCACCGCGGTGTCGGCTCTGACGCTGAACATGGTCCTGCCGTCGCTGCCCTCCATGGCGCGCGACCTGGCTGCGCGCGAATCGGTGACGGCGCTGACGGTGTCGGGCTACATGCTGGCTTCGGCGCTGTTCCAGCTGGGCCTGGGCCCCATCTCCGACCGCTTTGGCCGCCGGCCGGTGATGCTGGGTGCCTTGCTGGTGTTCATCGGCGCG
>JBJTVI010000299.1:0-6695 GCA_046081145.1 Rubrivivax sp. | reverse complement strand
GCCCTTACAAGGCGTAGGTCGGCGGTTCGATCCCGTCAGCACCCACCAGACACGAAGACGCGCGGCCCACCCCGGTTCGCCCACTTCGCTCGAAACGACGGGCCCGTCCCGCGGCCCGGAACCTGCACCGCCATGTTCGATTTCGTCCGTTCGCATACCCGGCTCTTCCAGGTGATCCTGTTCCTGCTGGTGTTTCCCTCCTTCGTCTTCTTCGGGGTGCAGGGCTACTCGCGTTTCTCGGAGGCCGGCATGCGCGCGGTGGCCAGCGTCGATGGCCAAGCCGTGACGCAGGGCGACTGGGATCTCGCCCACCAGCGCTGGCTCGACCAGATGCGCCGCCAGATGCCCGGCGTGGACGTGAAGGTGTTCGACACCCCGCAGGCGCGCCAGGAGACGCTGGACAACCTGCTGCGCGAGCGCGTCATGCGAGCGGCTGCGCAATCGGGCTACCTCGCCCCGGGCGACGAGCGGCTGCAGCGCATCTTCCGCACCGATCCCCAGCTGGCCGCGCTGCGCAATCCCGACGGCACCATCAACAAGGACGTGCTGGCCGCCCAGGGCCTGAGCTCCGAGGCCTTCGCCGAACAACTCCGCGGCGACCTGGCCACGCGCCAGGTGATGGCCGGCCTGGGCAGCGCCTCCATCCTGCCCAAGGCCTCCTCCTCCCGGATGCTCGACACCTGGCTGCAGCGCCGCGAGATCGAGCTCGAGCGCTTCATGGCGGGGGACTATGCAGCCCGCATCAAGCCCACCGATGCCGACCTCGAGGCCTGGTACCAGGCCAACGAGGCCCGGTTGCGGCTGCCCGAGCAGGCCCAGATCGAGTACGTGGTGCTGAGCCTGGAGTCGATCAAGTCGGGGTTTTCGGTGGCCGATGCCGACGTGGCGAAGTACTACGAGGAGAACGCCGCGCGCTTCACCGAGCCCGAGGAGCGCCGTGCGAGCCACATCCTCATCAACGCGCCGAAGGACCAGCCGGCCGCCGAGCGCGACAAGGCGCGACAGAAGGCACAGGAGCTGCTGGAGCAGGCGCGCAAGGCGCCTGCGGGCTTTGCCGAACTCGCGCGCAAGCACTCCCAGGATCCAGGTTCGGCCGCACGCGGAGGCGACCTCGACTTCTTCGGCCGCGGCGCGATGGTCAAGCCATTCGAGGACAAGACCTTCGCCATGAAGCCCGGCGAGATCAGTGACCTCGTCGAGAGCGATTTCGGCTTTCACATCATCCGGCTCGAGGCGGTGCGGGGCGGCCAGAAGAAGCCGCTGGCCCAGGTGCGGGGCGAAATCGATGCGGCCCTGCGCACGCAGCAGGCCCAGCGGCGCTTCGCCGAGGCGGCCGAGCAGTTCACCAACACCGTCTACGAGCAGTCCGAGAGCCTGCAGCCGGCCATCGACAAGTTCAAGCTCGCGCGCCAGACGGCCACCGTTCAGCGCACGCCGGCGCAGGGGGCCCAGGGTCCCTTGGGCTCGGTCAAGCTGCTGGAGGCCGTCTTCGCCTCCGACTCGCTCAAGAACAAGCGCAACACCGAGGCCATCGACATCGGCGGCAGCCAGCTCGTGGCCGCGCGCGTTGTTTCGCACACGGCGGCGCGCACGCCGCCCCTGGCCGACGTGCGTGACCGGGTGCGCGAGTCGGTTCTGCGCGAGCAGGCGGCAGCGCTGGCCCGCAAGGAGGGCGAGGCCAGGCTGGCCGAGGTGCGTCAGGATGCCGCCAAGGCGCTGCCGCGCAAGCTGGTGGTGGCCCGCAACCAGCCCCAGGATCTCCCGCGTCAGGTACTCGACGAGGTGCTGCGCGCCCCGGCCGACAAGCTACCTTCCGCGGTGGGCGTGAGCCTGGGGGATGCCGGGTACGCGGTGGTGCGGGTGCTCAAGGTGCTGCCGCGCGAGGTCGACACCCAGACAGAGGCGCGCCTGAACGAGCAGCTTGGCCAGCTCTGGGCCACGGCCGAGTCCGCCGCCTACACCGAGGCCCTCAAGAAGCGCCACCGCGCGGAGCTCAAGCCGGCGGCCAAGGCTGCTGCGGCGGCGGCTTCAGCGGCCGGCACCTGAGGCGCGGCCGGGGGGGGGCCGCGGCAGGGCGCTCGGGTCGCATTGAGCGGCCGACGCCCAGGCGCCCGATGCTAGAATTTCAGGCTCTACGGTGGCTGTAGCTCAGTTGGTAGAGTCCCAGATTGTGATTCTGGTCGTCGTGGGTTCGAGTCCCATCAGCCACCCCACTCCTGTCTGAACGCGGCGTTGCGCAGCGCGAACATCCGGTGGTCGCGCCAGGCCCCGTTGATGAACAGGTAGTCGCGCGCCAGCCCCTCATCCTCGAACCCCAGGCGCTGCAGCAGTCCCACGCTGCGTGTGTTCTCCGGCCGCACATTGGCCTGGATGCGGTGCAGGTTCACCTCTGCGCCGAAGGCGTGTGCGATGACGGCCTGCAGCGCCTCACGCATGAGGCCCTGGCCCTCGAAGCCCGCGTCGATGCCGTAGCCCAGCATGGCATTCTGGAACGGGCCGCGCGCGATCTGGCTCAGCCCGACGCTGCCCACGAGTGGCGAGGGCTCGGTGGATCGCTGCAGCCACCAGCGCCACACGGTGCCGGCCCTGGCCTCGGCCACCGCCTGGCGCAACCGCTCGCGCTGGAAGGCCTCGGTGGCGAAGTCAGGCGGGGAGGGCGGATCCCAGGGCGCCAGATGCTGCGCGTTGCGGCCGTGGTACGCGGCGACCGCGCACGCCAGGTCCTCGTGCGCGGGCAGCAGGCGCAGCCTCGGCGTGAGAAGACAGGGGACGGGCGGGCATGCGACCATGCTGCCAGTATGCGTTGGTGGGTAGCCCTCCTGAGGCGTGAGCTGGCATTCGGCCCCCGGTGGCGGGGGCGGGTGAGGCGCCTGCCGAGCTGATGGAGTCGCGTCCTCTGGCTTCAACGCCACGCCAGGGTGCCACCTTGCAGCAGCATCGCGTGGCTGACCGATCGCCCCGGCAGTTCCCGCTCGTTCCAGCGGGCCTGTGCGCCCCGTCCACGTATCCACACCGAGCGCCCCGGCGCCAGCAGCAACTGGGCCTGCACCATCGGCTCGCCCAGCACGTACGTGGCGCTGAAAGGCTGCGCCGGGTAGAAGCCGAGCATCGCGAAGACGAGCCACGCGCTCATCTGGCCGACGTCGTCGTTGCCCACCAGGCCCTGGGGGCCGGTGCCATAGAAGCGCCGCACGATGCGCTCGCGCAGCCGCTGGCCCTTGGCCGGCGTGTCGGTGTGGGCGTACAGCCAGGTCAGGTGGTGGCTCGGTTCGTTGCCGTGGGCGTACTGCCCGATCATCGCCTCCTGGCCGAGGTGCTTGTCCGGGTTCGGCACGGGCAGGCTGAAGAAGCGGTCCAGCCAGGCCTCCAGCGCCTTGGGCCCGCCCAGACGTGTGCGAAAGCCCTCCGCGTCGTGCAGCGCCGGGGTGGCCGTGAACTGCCAGGCGTTTCCTTCGGTGTAGTCGCCCGGGTTGCGCAGGGGCGAGGTGGCGGCAACGGGGTCGAAGGGCGTGCGCCAGCGGCCCTGGCTGTCCTTGCCACGCAGGGTGCGGGTTTCGTCGTCGAAGAGCCCCATCCAGCTGCGCGAACGCGCCCGAAAGCGCTCGGCCAGGTCCGGCCGATCCAGCCGCTCGGCAACCGCCGCCACCGCGGCGTCGCCATAGCCCCATTCAGCTGTCTGGCTGACGGACTCGCCCTTCTGGATGTCTAAGGGCAGGTAGCCGTGGCGCTCGAGCACGCTCCAGCTGCGCTGGGCCCACTCGGGCGCATCGGGGCGCTCGCGCGTGCTGGTCTCGACCATCGCGGCCAGAGCCGCTTCCTCGTCGATGGCACCCCCTGCGCCCAAGCCCTTGATGATGGCATCGGCGATCACGGGCAGGGCGGGGTTGCCGATCATGCAGTAGGTTTCGCGGCCCCAGCTCGTCCACAGCGGCAGCCAGCCCATCTGCCGGTGGTGCGCCAGCATCGTGTTGACGAAGCCGGGCACCCGCTCGGGCACGATGAGCGTGAACAGGGGGTGCGAGGCACGGAAGGTGTCCCACAGGCTGAGGGTCGAGTAGTAGACGCCACCGGGCGCGGCCAGCACCTCGCCGCGCGGTCCGCGCACGCGGCCGTCGGCGTCGGCAATGTCGCTGGGGTGCTGCAGGGTGCGGTACAGGGCCGAGTAGAAGACCCGCTTCGTCCGCGCATCGCCCTCGATGCGGATGCGGCCGAGCAGCTCGTTCCAGGCCGCGTCGGCGGCTGCGCGTGCAGCGTCGAAGGTAAGGCCAGCGGCCGTGGCGAGATTGCGCTGCGCCCCAGCCTCGTCCACCGTGGAAAGGGCGACGCGGGCCTCCAGCAGGCGCCTTGGCCCCAGCTCGAACTCGAGCACGATGCGTGGGGCCTTCTCGCCGGGGCGAGGGGACAGTGTCTGGCGGGCCTGCACCGGCTCGCTGAACTGCAGCACGAAGGAGAGCTGGCGCTCCACCCAGTTGCGGCGCCAGACGGTGCCTTGCATCCCGTCGTCTCGCGGCCTCACCTCGGCGGCCAGCGCGGCCGGCCCTTCGACGAAGTGCAGCCCGTGCTGCAGGTCCACGAGCACCTGCACGCGGCCCGGACGGTCGAAGCGGTAGCGATGCAGCGCCACCTTCGGCGTGGCCGTGAGCTCCACGCGCACGCCATGGCTGGCCAGCCGCACCGCGTACCAGCCCGGGCGAGCGCGCTCGTCGGACTTGGCCGCACTGAACTCGCGCGTGGTGGCGCTCCAGTGGCGCCCGCTGCGCGGCTGCAGCAGCACGTCACCCAGCTCCGGGATGCCGGCCCCGCTGTGGTGCGTGTTCGAGAAGCCGAGGATGCGCGGGTTGCGGAACTGGTAGCCCGAGCTGTAGCTCCAGCCGCGGTCGGCGTTGTCGGGGCCGGGGAAGACCATGCCGAAGGGCACGGTGGCGCCCGGCGTCACGTGGCCCGTGCCGTCGGTGCCGATGAAGGGGTCGACGTGTGGCGTGAACGATGGCGACGAAGGGGCAGGGGCCGCCTTCTGGGCAGCGGGGGTCTTCGGGGTACTGTGCGAGTGTGCGGCTCGGCCCGTGCTCGAGGCGCTCGAGGCCGCTCCGGAGCCTGCGCAGCAGGCCATCACGAGCCCCATGCACAGGGCACGCACCTTCGGCCGCCGCGAGCCCGCGCCGCATCAGCCCCCCAGCAGAAAGCCCAGCACCTCGGGCAGCCGATCCCGCCAGACCCTCTCGTTGTGCCCCGTGCCGGCATACACCTTGCTGATGAAGCGCGGCGCCCTGAAGCCCTTCTCGGCCATCAGCGCATCCACCCGGGCCTGGGCGGGGTCGTAGAGTGCATCGAGCTCCATGTCCCCGCGGTCCATCCACAGGCGGACGGTCGCTGGCGGGGGCAGCTTCTCGCGCAGGTAACGCAGCGCCGCAGACGGCACCACCTCGTTGCGCTCGAAGCCGCCAATCCAGTGCGTGCTCAGGCAGGCGGCGCCGCCGAACACCTGCGGGTGCTCGCACAGCCCGTACAGGCTGATGAGGCCGCCCATGCTCGAGCCCGCGAGGAAGCAGTGCTCACGTCCGGGTCGGGTGGCGTAGCGCGCGTCGATGGCGGGCTTGAGTTCCTCCACCAGGAAGCGCAGGTAGGCGTCGCTGCGCGGCGGGCCGTTCATGGCGCGTTCGGACAGGTTGCGCCGCCAGGTGTCGTCGAGGTAGGGGAGCCAGGCCTGCGGGAAGTACTCGGCAAAGCGCAGCTTGTCGAGGTTCCAGGGGCCCACGACGATGAAGTCGCGCAGCCGCCCTGCGGCCAGCAGTGGGGCGGCCACGCGGTCGACCTCCCAGGCTTGCTTGTTCCACGTGATGCCGGGGTCGAACAGCATTTGCCCATCGTGCATGTACAGCACCGCGTGCGGACGGCTGCCGTCGTAGCCCGGCGGCAGCCAGACATCCACGGGCCTCGCAGCCACATGCCGGGAAGCGAGGGGCGGCAAGCGCTCGATGCGGCCGTGCCGCGCCGTGGGCATCGGCGGTGCGACAGCTGAGGCGGGTTGCGCGCGGGCGGTGGGCAGCAGTGGCATGGTCAGGGGCAGGCACAGGGAAGGCACCAGGGAAGGCGACAGGGAAGGCAAGCGGGGCAGCGATGCGCGCAGCGAAAGGGGCAGCGATGCAGGCAGGCAGAGGGTTTGGCGGCGGGTGAGCATCGTCGGCGCGAAGGTGAGGCGAGGGTGGTCAGGGGCGGCGGGGCGGGAGTGGTGGGCCAGCAGGGGTGGGTCAGCAGTGGTGGGTCAGCCACGCTGCCAGATCACCGGATTCTTGCGCGTGGCGATCACCTCGCCCTCGCGCGCGCCCGGGCACCATTGGTCGCGGTCGTTGGCCTGCACGGCGCTGAGGGCGGGCGCGAGGCGCATCGCGGCGTCCATGTAGATCACCGTCATCACCGAGCGCGGCTGCGTGCTGGTGTTCGGGCCGGCCTTGTGGAAGGTCCAGCCGAGGTGGAAGCTGACCTCACCGATATCGAAGGCGCTGCACGCGAAGGCGAAGCCCTGGCGGGCCATGTGGCTGCTGATGGCCGCCTCGCTCTCGTCGGAGATGCCCAGTTCGCGCCCGAAGGCCACCGACTGGCTGCCGGCCCAGAAGCCCAGCGGGCCCATCTCGGGTGGCACCGGCTGCAGCGGTATCCATGCGGTGACCGTGCGGTCGCTGGCCAGCGGCCAGTAG
>JBJTVI010000298.1:0-5027 GCA_046081145.1 Rubrivivax sp. | reverse complement strand
CCTTCAGCACCCGCGGCACCGCGGGCGCGGGGCGCAAGGCGCGACCGGCGGCGCGCTCGTCCGCGCCGCACAGCCCGCTCGACTCCAACAGGCGTTCGAGCGCGGACAGCCAGATCTCGTAGTAGCTCATCCGCGCGTAGCCTGGCAGGCTCTCGCGCGCCGCGCGCACGGCGTCCAGGTTCCACATGCCGGTGGCGCCCCTGGACAGCGTGCGCGCGAAGGCGCGCGGCTCCCAGCCGGCGTGGAAGCGCTCGTGCTCGGGCTCGGGCACGACCGGCCCGGGCCGGTCGGTGCCGCCGAGGTCGGCATGGCTGATGTGCGGCGCACTCATTGGGCCGGCGGGCGCGGCAGCCCGGTGCCGATCATCGAGTCGCGCGTCACGAGCGTGGCCAGGGCGGCCTCATCCAGGCCCTGCGTGCCCGCCGGGCGCTCGGGCAGCACGAGGTAGCGCAGCTCGGCCGTCGAGTCCCAGACGCGGATGGCGGTGGAGGCGGGCAGCTCCAGCCCGAACTCGCGCAGCAGGCCGCGCGGCTCCTTCACGGCGCGCGAGCGGTAGGGCGCGCTCTTGTACCAGGTGGGAGGCAGGCCGAGCACGGGCCAGGGGTAGCAGCTGCACAGCGTGCACACCACGAGGTGGTGGACGCTCGGAGAGTTGGGCACCACGCGCATGTGCTCGCCCTGGCGGCCGGTGTAGCCGAGCGAGGCGATGGCGGCCGTGGCATCGGCCAGCAGCCAGGTGCGAAAGCTCTCGTCGACCCAGGCGCGGGCCACCACGCGGGCGCCGTTGCGCGGGCCGACGCGGTGCTGGTAGGTGTCGATCAGCGCGTCCAGCGCAGCCGGCTCCACGAGCCCCTTGCCGACGAGCACGGACTCCAGCGCTCGCACCCGCAGGTCCATCTCGCCGAGGTGGCTCGGGTCGCCCGGGGCATGGTCGTGATCGTCGCTTTGGTCGTGTTCGTGGTCGTGAGCTGACACGGCAGGACGGCGCGTGGCGCGGTGAGGTCGGCCCCGGATGCTACGGCAAGGCCGGCTCCCGAGCGAGGGGCATTCTCCAGGCCCGTCCGTCGCGCACCCGGGCAGCGCCGCCAGACTCCACCAGACGTATCGACGGTGCACCAATCGTTCCAGCGGCAACGAACTGTGCGGCCGCCGAAGCCTGCCGCCTCGACCCCGGAGCGAGGCGCGGCGCGGGCCGCAGCCGTGTGGCCGGGCGCCGGGGCGGCGAACACTCGCTCACGCCTTTCGTTGAGCCTGCTCACAGCATGCGCCCCAAGCGCGGGCACGGGGCCCGCCGCGTTCGGGACCGCCTGGTCCGGGAGCTTGGAGATACGAATGATGCACGGGCGTACGAGAGGGATGGGTGGCGTGCTGACGGCGGTGGCCGCGGCGGTGCTGGCGGGTTGCGGCGGCGGGGGTGGGGGCTCGACGGCTTCGCAGGCTGTGCAGGCCGCCGGCCTGGAGGAGGCTCAGGTGGCCGAGCAGCCGAACGCGGTGGCGCTGGCCACCACGGACTCCACGGGCTGGAAGTGGGTGGCCAACGAGGGTAGGGTCGCGTGGTTGCCGGCCTCCACGACGGTGCGCTTCGGCAGCGCCCCCACCACGAACGGCCCGCTGGTGGCTCCGCAGAGCGTGACCGGCGCCGGCAACGGCCTGTACCGCTACGGCTCGAGCCTGGCCTTCCCGAGCGCCACCTGGCGCGCGGCCAACTACTGGGTGGGCGTGGTGTTCGGGCCCTGAGCGCGCCGCTGCCCCCCGGCCGCTGGACGGCGGGCTCGCGGCTCTGGCACGATGCGGGCATGGCCACGCTGCTCGAAGACGAAATCGCCCACTACCGACACGAAGGCTGGGTCATCCCGCGCTTTCGGCTGCCGCCGTCGCGCGTGGCGACGATGGCCGCGGCGCTGGACGAGCTGCTGCGGCTGAACCCGGGCGTGCGCCCGGAGAAGCTCGTCTCCGCGCACGTGGAGGGCGACAACGGCGAAGGCGTGCACGGCGTGCGCCACTTCCTCGACCTGGCGCGTGACCCGGAGATCGTCGAGCTGGTGAGCGGCGTGATCGGCGAGGACGTGATCCTGTGGGGCTGCCACGTCTTCTGCAAGCCCGCCGGGCAGGGCTACGAGACACCCTGGCACCAGGACGGCCACTACTGGCCGATCCGCCCCCTGGCCACCTGCACCGTGTGGGTGGCGCTCGAGCCCTCCACGCGCGAAAACGGCTGCCTGCGCGTGATCCCGCGCTCGCACGTGGGCCATCACCTGCACCCGCACCTGCACGAGGACCGCAGCGACCTCACGCTGAACCAGCGCATGGCCGACGGCATCTTCGACAAGCACGACGCCGTGGACCTCGAGCTCGAGCCCGGCCAGATGTCGCTGCACGACGTCTACATGATCCACGGCGCGGCCGCCAACACCTCCGGCCAGCGGCGCACGGGCGTGGCGCTGCGCTACATGCCCGCCACCTCCGTCTTCGAGCGCGACCTGCGCCCGGTGGACGGCAAGACGGGCGTGGCCGTGAACTTCGCCCAGCGCCCCATCTGGCTGCTGCGCGGGGTGGATCGCAGCGGGCGCAACGACTTCAGCGTCGGCCACCGGAGCTGATCACGCCGGTGGCCAGCGCCGTCCCGAGCAGGATCACGCTGCCGGCGGCCACCATCGTCGGCGTCACGGCCTCCCCGAGGAAGACCGCCCCCCACAGGGTGCCGAAGAAGGGGATCAGGAAGGTCACCGAGATCGCCCGTGCCGGCCCCAGCCGCGCGATCAGGCGAAAGTAGAGGAAGTACGCTGCCCCCGTGCACAGCACGCCCAGCGCGACCACGCCCGCCCAGGCCAGCGCCGAAGGCGGGCTCGCCGGCCAGGCCCACCACGCCAAAGGCGCCAGGACGAGCGCGCCGAGCAGCTGGCTGCCCGCGGCCACCGCCACCGCAGGCACCCCCGACAGCCAGCGCTTCACACCGTTTGCGCCCACCCCGTCGCCGAGCGTGGCCACCCGGCAGGCGAGCACCGCCCAGCCGGTGGTCAGGCCCTGGGCGTCGGGCCTGAAGCGCGCCTCCCCGCCGGCCAGCGCCACCACACCAGCCAGCCCGACGAGCAGGCCCAGCGCGCGCAGCCGCGTCGGGCGCTCGCCCAGCCAGGCCCAGGCGATCGCCGCGGCCCACAGCGGCGAGGTGGCGTTGAAGACCGCCGACAGCCCCGTGGTGACGGCCAGCGCGGCGTAGCCGTAGGCGGTGAAGGGCAGCACGGAGTTCACGACCCCCACCACCCCGATGGCGCCGCCATGGCCGCGCAGCGCCGCCGCCAGCGCCGCGCCCCCGGCCAGCGGCGCGAGCACGAGCGCGGCCAGCGCCATGCGCACCCAGGTCATCGCCACCGGCCCGAAGTCGCCCGCGCCCAGGCGCATGAAGAGAAAGGAGGCGCCCCACAGCGCGGCCAGGGCAAGGAGTTCCAGGATGTCGCGAAGCTTCAAGGGGCGGGGGAGCGGGGTGCGTCGGGCATCTTATCGGCCTGCTGCGCCGCATCGGCCTGAGCGACCTGAAGCGCCGCACCCGGTGCCGTGGAACAATCACCCGGATACATCGACCCCTGACTCCCGGAACCCTCCCATGCGCGTGCACGCCTCGATCTTCAAAGCCTATGACATCCGCGGCATCGTCGGCCAGACCCTCGACGAACGCTTTGCCGAGCACCTCGGCCGCGCCTTCGGCAGCGAGGCCGTGGCCGCGGGCGAGCGCGCCGTGGCCGTGGGCCGCGACGGGCGCGTCTCCGGGCCGGGGCTGGCCGCCGCGCTCATCCGCGGCCTGGCCTCCACCGGGCTGGACGCGGTGGACCTCGGCCCCGTCACCACCCCGATGCTCTACTACGTGGCCGCCACGCGCGGCGCGCACGGCTGCCGCTCGGGCATCCAGGTCACGGGCAGCCACAACCCGAAGGACTACAACGGCTTCAAGATGGTGCTGGGTGGCCGCGCTATCTACGGCGAAGACATCCAGAAGCTGCGCGCGCGCATCGAGCAAGAGAACTACGTGAAGAAGCGCGGGCGCAGCGCGAAGATGGACATCGTCGCGGAGTACACGGCCCGCATCGCCGGCGATGCCCGGCTCGCGCGGCCGATGAAGATCGTGGTGGACTCCGGCAACGGCATCCCCGGCGCCTCCTCGCCCGCCGTGCTGCGCGCACTGGGCTGCACCGTCGACGAGATGTACTCCGAGGTGGATGGCGACTTCCCCAACCACCACCCCGATCCGAGCAAGCCGGAGAACCTGGCCGAACTCATCGCGCGTGTGAAGAGCACCGATGCCGAACTGGGCCTGGCCTTCGACGGCGACGGCGACCGCCTGGGCATCGTCACGAAGGACGGCCAGATCATCTACCCCGACCGCCAGCTCATGCTGCTGGCGCGCGACGTGCTCTCGCGCAACCGCGGCGCCACCGTCATCTTCGACGTCAAGTGCTCGCAGCGCCTGGCCCCGGCCATCCGCAAGGCCGGTGGCGTGCCGATGATGTACAAGACCGGCCACTCGCTCATCAAGGCGAAGATGAAGGAGATCGGCGCGCCGATTGCCGGCGAGATGAGCGGCCACATCTTCTTCGGCGAGCGCTGGTACGGCTTCGACGACGCCACCTACACGGCCGCGCGCGTGCTCGAGATCCTCTCGCGCAGCGCCGACCCGAGCGCCGTGCTCAACGCCCTGCCCACCAGCCACTCCACGCCCGAGCTCAACGTGCCCTGCGCCGAAGGTGAGCCCAAGCGCGTGGTGGAGGCGATGCAGCAGGCCGTGAGCTTCCCGGGCGCCGAGATCAACACCATCGACGGCGTGCGCGCCGACTGGCCCGACGGCTTCGGCCTGTGCCGCGCCTCCAACACCACGCCCGTGCTGGTGCTGCGCTTCGAGGGCCACACGCGCAAGGCGCTGAAGCGCATCGAGGCCGATTTCATGGCCGCGCTGAAGGCCGTCAAGCCCGACGCCCGCATCGAGGCCGCCGCGCATTGAGCGCGGGGCTGCGGCCGGCGCTGGCCCGCGGGCTCTA
>JBJTVI010000297.1:0-4510 GCA_046081145.1 Rubrivivax sp. | reverse complement strand
CCCGCACTCGCACCCGCACCCGCACCCGCACCCGCACCCGCACCCGCACCCGCACCCGCACCCGCACCCGCACCCGCACCCGCACCCGCACCCGCACCCGCACCCGCACCCGCGCCCACCCCGTTGCCCGCGGAGCTGCCGACGGTCGGGCGTTCGGCCGTGCCGATGCGGGCGATGGTGCGCGTCCGGGCCGAGCTCATGGACCGGCTCTTCAACCAGGCCGGCGAGGTGGGCACCGCGCGCTCCACGATCGAGAGCGAGGTGGTCCGGCTCAAGGGCTCGTTGTCGGATTTGGCCGACAACCTGGAGCGGCTGCGGCGCCAGCTGCGCGACCTGGAGTCGCACAGCGACGCCCAGGCGCCCCGCCCACGGCCTGGCCCGGTGGCCGGCGAGCCGCAGTTCGACCCCCTCGAACTGGATCGCTACACGCGATTCCAGGAGTTGGTCCGGATGATGGCCGAATCGCTCGATGACATCGCCACGATCCAGCGCGGTCTGACGGTGGGCGTGCAGGGGGCGGAGGACGGGCTGGCGGCCCAGACCCAGGCCGCTCGCGGGCTGATGGACGACCTGCTGCGCACCCGGCTGGTGGAGTTCGAGTCGATCGCCGACCGGTTGCATCGGGTGGCACGCCAGGCCGCGCGCGAGACGGGCAAGCAGGCGCGGCTCGAGCTCGACGGCGCCTCCATCGAGCTCGACCGCGGCGTGCTCGACCGCATGGGCGCGCCCTTCGAGCACCTGGTGCGCAACTGCATCGTCCACGGCATCGAGCCGCCGGCGCAGCGCGGAGCTGCGGGCAAGCCGGCAGCAGGCGTCGTGCGCATCGCGCTGGCGCACGAGGGCAACGAGGTGGTGCTGACGGTGGACGACGACGGCCGCGGCCTGGACCACGCCGCCATCCGCACCCGGGCCCTGGAGACCGGGCTGATCGGCCCGGACGATGACCCCGACGAGGCGGCGCTGGCCGAGCTCGTCTTCAGCCCAGGCCTGTCCACGGCGCGCGGCGTGACCGAGCTCGCCGGCCGGGGCATCGGGCTGGACGTGGTACGGGCCGAGGTCCTGGCCCTGGGCGGGCGCATCGAGCTTGCCAGCCGCGCCGGGCAGGGCACGCAGGTGCGCATCACGCTGCCGCTGACCACTGCCATCACGCAGGCCGTGCTGCTGCGGGTGGGTGAGGCCACGGTGGCGGTACCCTCCACATTGGTGGAAATCGTGCGCCGCGTGACACCCGCCGACATCGAGCGCGCCTGCGAGAGCGGCACGCTCCCCGACGGCGAGGCCGGCGCCACGCTGCCCTTCTACTGGCTGGGCGCACTGCTCGACGGGCCCGCCCGCCCGAGCGTGGTCGGGCGCGCTCCGCGCGTGGTGGTGCTGCGCAGCGCCTCGCAGCGCGTGGCCCTCTTCATCGACGACATTCTGGGACACCAGGAGGTGGTGGTGAAGAACCTCGGGCCGCAGCTGGCCCGGCTGCCGGGCCTGGCCGGCATGACGGTGCTGGTCAGCGGCGAGCTGGTGCCCATCTACAACCCGGTGGCGCTGGCGGCCATGCACGGCCTGCAGGCGCGCGAGCGCCAGCGCGTGGCCGCTGCCGAGGGCGGGGAGGCGGCCGTCACGAGCGAGCCCACCGGCCCGCTGGTGCTGGTGGTGGACGATTCGCTCACGGTGCGCAAGGTCACGCAGCGGCTGCTGCTGCGCGAGGGCTACCGCACGGCCACGGCCAAGGACGGCCTGGAGGCGCTCGAGCGCATCGCCGAGGAAAAGCCGGCGATGGTGCTGTCGGACCTGGAGATGCCGCGCATGGACGGCTTCGACCTGGTGCGAAACCTGCGCGCCGACCCGCGTTTTGCCGACCTGCCGGTGGTGATCATCACCTCGCGCATCGCCCAGAAGCACCGCGACCACGCGGTGGCCCTGGGGGTGGACCACTACCTCGGCAAACCCTTCGTCGAACGGGAACTTCTGGCGCTGGTGGCGCGTCATACGGGATTTCCCGTATCCCGCTAAGCTACCGGGTTTGGATGGCGCTCGCCGGTACGCCCGAGTCCCCGCGAAATGACCCCTTTCCGCCCTGCGGCGTCCGCCCGGCGCTGCCGCTGTATGCCGATTTCCTTGCCCGGCCGGGCCCTGAACCAGGCTCCTGGCCGCGCCCTCGCCTTTGCCGTCGCCTGCGCCCTGGCCGGCGCCCTGAGCCTGGCCGCGGTCGCCTGGCCTGGCACCAGCCTCGCCCAGCCTGAAGCGGCGCGCGCGCCAGCCCGGGCCGCGCTCACGGTGACGCTCGTGCAGCCGCAGCGGTCGAGCCTGCCCCTGCGCGTGCCGGCCACGGGCACTGTCCACCCCTGGCAGGAGGCCATCGTCGGTGCCGAAGGCGGGCCCTGGCGCCTGGCCGATGTGCGCGCGGGGGTGGGCGATGCGGTCAAGCGCGGCCAGGTGCTGGCGGTCTTTGCCGGCGAACTGGTGCAGGCCGATGTCGAGTTGGCCCGCGCCGGCGTGGCTGAGGCCGAGGCGGTGCTGGCCGAGATGGCCGCCAAGGCCCAGCGTGCGCGCGAACTCCAGCCCACTGGCGTGCTCAGCACCGAGCAGGTCCAGCAGGCGCTCACGGCCGAGCGCACCGCACAGGCCCGGCTGCAGGCGCAGCGTGCCGCGCTGCAGCTGCAGCAGCTGCGCGAGCGCCAGCTGCAGGTGCTCGCGCCCGACGATGGCCTGATCAGCGCGCGCGCCGCCACCGTGGGCGCGGTGGTGCCTCCGGGGCAGGAGCTCTTTCGGCTGATCCGCCAGGGGCGGCTGGAGTGGCGCGCCGAGGTTGCGGCAGCCGAGCTCACCCAGCTGCGCGCCGGGCAGTCGGTGCGCGTGCAGGCGGCTGGCGCTGCACCCGTCACCGGGCGGCTGCGCATGGTCGCACCCACGGTGGAGGCGGCCTCGCGCAATGGCCTGGTCTACGTCGACCTGCCCGCTGCACCGGGCCTTCGGGCCGGCACCTTCGCACGAGGTGAGTTCGATACGGGCACCTCTGCCGCGCTCACGCTGCCGCAGTCGGCGGTGGTGATGCGCGAGGGCTTTGCCTACGTCTTTCGCATCGAGGGCCAGCGCGTCGCGCAGACCAAGGTGGAGGTCGGTCGCCGGGCGGGCGAACGCATCGAGGTACTCGCCGGGCTCGACGCCGCCGCGCGAGTCGTGGCCAGCGGGGCCGGGTTTCTGGCCGACGGCGACACGGTGAAGGTGGTCGACAAGTGAACGTCTCGGCCTGGTGCATCCGCAACCCGATCCCCGCGGTGATGTTCTTCGTCCTGCTCACCGTGGCAGGCTTGCTGGGCTTTCGGGCGATGAAGGTCCAGCAGTTCCCCGACATCGACCTGCCCACGGTCATCGTCAGCGCGAGCCTGCCGGGCGCCGCGCCGGCGCAGATGGAAACCGAGGTGGCGCGCAAGATCGAGAACGCGGTGGCATCGCTGCAGGGGGTGAAGAACCTCTACACCAAGGTGCAGGACGGCGTGGCCCAGGTGACGGTGGAGTTCCGCCTGGAGCGCGCCACGCAGGAGGCGCTGGACGACGTGCGCTCGGCCGTGGCGCGCATCCGCGCCGACCTGCCGGCCGACCTGCGCGACCCCGTCGTCACCAAGCTCGACCTCGCCGGCGCGCCCATCCTGACCTACACGGTGGCCTCCAGCCGCCTGGACGAAGAGGCCTTGTCCTGGTTCGTCGACAACACGGTCACCAAGGCCATGCTTGCCGTGCGCGGCGTGGGCGCCGTCTCGCGCGTGGGCGGCGCCACGCGCGAGGTGCGGGTGGAGCTCGATCCGGCGCGGTTGCTGGCGCTCAACATCACCGCCGCCGAGGTCTCGCGCCAGCTGCGCGCCGTGCAGCAGGACGCCCCGGGTGGGCGCACCGACCTGGGCGGCGCCGAGCAGAGCGTACGCACCCTTGCCACCGTGCGCAGCGCCGCGGAGCTCGCGCGCATGGAGATCGCGCTGCCCGGCGATGCCCAGGGCCGGCGCATCCGGCTCGACCAGGTGGCCAGCGTCACCGACACCGTGGCCGAGCGGCGCAGCGGCGCGCTGCTCGACGGCCAGCCGGTGGTGGGCTTCGAGATCGTGCGCTCGCGCGGCGCGAGCGAGACGGCCGTGGCCGAGGGCGTGCGCGCGGCACTCGAGCGCCTGCGCGCCGAGCACCCCGACGTGACGTTCACCGAGGCCTTCAACTTCTTCGACCCGACGGTGGAGAACTTCCACGGCAGCATGTACCTGCTGCTCGAGGGCGCGGTGCTGGCGGTGCTGGTGGTGTGGCTCTTCTTGCGCGACTGGCGCGCCACGCTGGTGGCGGCCACCGCCTTGCCGCTGTCGATCCTGCCGGCCTTCGCCGTCATGCACTACGCGTTCGGCTTCTCGCTCAACGTCGTGACGCTGCTGAGCCTGTCGCTTGTCGTGGGCATCCTGGTGGATGACGCCATCGTCGAGATCGAGAACATCATGCGGCACCTGCGCATGCCTGCCGCCGGGCCGCCCCCGGACGGACC
>JBJTVI010000296.1:0-6107 GCA_046081145.1 Rubrivivax sp. | reverse complement strand
GATCTCGGCGCGCACCCCGAGCGGGACGGTGCGCACCTTCACGCGCTCCCCCGCCAGGCGCAGCACGTAGGGCCGCGGCCGGTCGGTGCGCACGGCCGACAGGGGCACCGCGAGCGCTCGCCGGCGCTCCACCTCGATGCGCCCGGTGGCAAAGAGCCCCTGGCGCAGGGCAGGGTGGGGCTGCAGCGCGAGGTAGACGGGCACCGTGCGCGAGCCGGGCTGGGCGCTCGGGTTGATGCGCGCCACCTGGGCGCGCACCGGCTCGGCCAGGCCCTCCACCTCGAGCCGCGCCGGCCGGCCCACGCGCAGCGCGGCCACGTCCTGAGGGGCCAGCGCCGCCTCGAGCTCCAGCCGCGAGAGGTCCACGATCTCGAGGATGCGGGCGTCCACCCCGACTCGCTCGCCCGGCTGCGCCAGCCGCTGCGCCACCAGGCCCGAGATCGGTGCACCGAGCACGGCGTCGGCGCGCGCCTTGCGCGCAATGTCCACCGCCGCGACGGCGCCGGCCACGGCAGCCTGCGCGGCCGCGTCGTTGCTGATCGCGCCCTCCAGGGCGGTGGCCGAGATGAAGCCCTGGCCCACGAGCGCGCGGTTGTTGGCCAGGGCGCGTTGCGCGATCTCGGCCTGTGCGCGCGCCGAGGCCAGCTGCTGCTCGGCCTGGCGCAGGCGCATCTCGAGCTCCTGCGCGTCCTGCTCGACGAGCACCTGTCCGGCCTTCACCGCATCGCCCTCGCGCACCGTCAGGCGGACGATCTCTCCGGCCACGCGGGCCTTGACGAAGGCGTTGTTCACGGCGCGCACCGTGCCCGAAAGCTCCACGCCCACCGAGAGCTCGCGTCGCTCGACGGCCAGGATGTCGCTGGCGATGAACTCGAGCGTGGGCAACTGGCGCGCGGCCGCACCGGAGGCTGCACGGGCCGGGGCCCCCGAGACCGAAGCCGGGCCCGAAGCCGGGCCCGAAGCCGAACCCGCACCCTTGGCTGCACCCGCCCCGCCGGCACCCGAGCCTGCGCCGGCGCTCGCCCCCGCCCGGGAGCCCTGCCAGGCTGCCCAGCCTTCCCACCCCGCCCAGGCCAGCCCGAGCACGATGGCCGCGCCCAGCAGCCGCTTCATGGAACCTGTCATCGCATCACCTTGCCCCGATTATCATCCGAGGCTTTGCTCAGGGCAGGCGGGGGTTCGACAGTGGAGTGGATGGTGCTCGTCAAGGCTGCCGTGATGGGCATCGTCGAGGGGCTTACCGAGTTCCTGCCGATCTCCTCCACCGGGCACCTGATCCTGGCCGCGTCGCTGCTGGACTTCACGGGCGAGAAGATCAAGGTCTTCGAGATCGCGATCCAGACGGGCGCCATGTTTGCCGTGATCTGGGAGTACCGCGAGCGCCTGTCGCGCACCGTTCGCGACATCGGCCACGACCCCGTGGCGCAGCGCTTCGTGCGCAACCTGCTGATCGCGTTCATCCCCGCCGTCGTCTTCGGCCTGTCCATCGGCAAGGCCATCAAGGCCACGCTGTTTCACCCGGTGCCGGTGGCGTTGGCCTTCGTGGTGGGCGGCTTCATCATCCTGTGGGTCGAGCGGCGCCACCGCCGAGCCTTCGGCGAACGCGACCTGCAGGGCACGCGCCGCGCCCGCGTGGAGACGGTGGACGACATGAGCGCGCTCGACGCCCTGAAGGTGGGCCTCGTGCAGTGCCTGGCGCTCATCCCCGGCACCAGCCGCTCCGGCGCCACCATCATCGGTGCGATGGTGTTTGGCTTCTCGCGCCGCTGCGCCACCGAGTTCAGCTTCTACCTCGGCATTCCCACGCTGATGGGGGCGGGCGCGTACTCGGTGTGGAAGGAGCGCCACGCCCTGGCCTGGGCCGACGCCCCGATGTTCGCGGTGGGCCTGGTGTTCGCGTTCCTGAGCGCGCTCGTGTGCATCCGCTGGCTCATCCGCTACGTCTCCACGCACGACTTCACCGTCTTTGCCTGGTACCGCATCGTCTTCGGTGGCCTCGTGCTGCTGACGGCCTGGGGCGGGTGGGTGCAGTGGAAGGCCTGAACAGATCGCGCCGCGCCATCCGCAGCTTCGTGGTGCGCGCCGGGCGCATGGGCCCGGGGCAGGAGCGGGCGCTGCGCGAACTCGGCCCGCGCTTCGTGCTGCCCTTCCAGCCCCAGCCGCTGGACCTCGCCCAGGCCTTCGGCCGCCGCGCCCCGTGCGTGCTCGAGATCGGCTTCGGCATGGGCGACGCGACCGCGCAGATCGCCAGCGCCCACCCCCACCTCGACTACCTGGGCGTGGAGGTGCACGTGCCCGGTGTCGGCGCGCTGCTCAAGCGCATCGGCGAGCAGGGCCTGATCAACGTGCGCATCGTGCAGCACGACGCCGTGGAGGTGCTGCGCGAGATGCTCGTGCCCAACACGCTGGCCGGCGCGCACATCTACTTCCCTGACCCCTGGCACAAGCTGCGCCACCACAAGCGCCGCCTCATCCAGCCGCCCTTCGTGGCCCTGCTGGCCAGCCGCCTGGCCCCGTGCGGCTACCTGCACTGCGCCACCGACTGGGAGCCCTACGCGCAGCAGATGCGCGAGGTGCTGGGGGCCGAGCCACTGCTGCGCCCCTCCACCACGCACCCCCTCGCGCCCGACTGCTTCACGCCGCGGCCCCCCTGGCGCCCGCCCACGAAGTTCGAGCAGCGCGGGCTGCGCCTCGGGCACGGGGTGTGGGATCTGGTGTTCGAGCGGCTGCCGGGCTGAGCCGGCGGCGGGGCCCCTGGCCTTGGCTACAATCCGGATTGAGCGAGGCGGGTGTAGTTCAATGGCAGAACGGCAGCTTCCCAAGCTTCATACGAGGGTTCGATTCCCTTCACCCGCTCCATGAATCGAGAAGGGCTCCCGGTGGGAGCCCTTCGTGCTTTTGGGGGTCTGCCGGGCGCCTGGTGCGGCGCCGACGCCTCGGGCACCTCCACGCTACAATCTGGTTGATTCAACCAAGCCTCCCGCCCTCATGGAAACCATCGGCCTGTTCGAGGCCAAGACCCATCTGTCCGAGCTCGTCGCGCGTGCCGAGCAGGGCGAGGAGGTCATCATCACGCGGCACAACCGGCCAGTGGCCAAGCTCGTGCCCGTGACCGCTCACGACCAGGATGCCGCGGCGCGGCGCGAGGCCATCGATGCCCTGATCGGCGCGAGCCGCGGCCGGCGCCTGGCGATGGACTGGAAGCGCCTGCGCGACGAAGGGCGCCGGTGAGCAGCGCGGCACCTGGCTTCGTGCTCGATGCCTCGGTGGCGCTGGCCGCCTTCTTCGAGGACGAGCAGGACGACTATTCGCTGTCCGTGTGGCGCTCCATGGACATGGCGCAGCCGCTCGTGCCGGCGCTGTGGCACCTGGAGCTCGCCAACATCCTGGCCCGCGCCCTGAAGGCGCGCCGCATCTCCGGGCCGGACCTGCAGGCCTGCTGGGAGCGCCTGGGCGCCCTGGGCATCCGCACCGTGCCCGTGGCCGCCGACGGCGCGATGTGGACGCAGCGTGCCGCCGACTGGGGCCTGTCGGCCTACGACGCCTGCTACCTCGACACCGCCTTGCGCCAGCGCCTGGCCCTGGCCACGCGCGACCGTGCGCTGGCCGACGCCGCGCGCCGCGTGGGCGTGCCGCTGTACCTCCAGGCCGCACAGGCCTGAGGGCCAGGCCGCCCGCCCGATCCCACCTCCACGCATCGCCCCTTACCTCCACCTTCACCCAGAGCCCGCTTCCATGAAAGCCGCCGAGATCCGCTCCACCTTCCTGAACTTCTTCGCCTCCAAGGGCCACCAGGTCGTGGCCTCGAGCCCTGTGGTGCCCGGCGACGACCCGACGCTGCTCTTCACCAATGCGGGCATGAACCAGTTCAAGGACGTCTTCCTGGGCTTCGACAAGCGCCCCTACACGCGCGCGGCCACGAGCCAGAAGTGCATCCGCGCCGGCGGCAAGCACAACGACCTCGAGAACGTGGGCTACACGGCGCGCCACCACACCTTCTTCGAGATGCTGGGCAACTTCAGCTTCGGCGACTACTTCAAGCACGACGCCATCACCTACGCGTGGGAGCTGCTGACCGAGCACTTCAAGCTGCCCAAGGACAAGCTCTGGGCCACCGTGTACGCCGAGGACGACGAGGCCTACGACATCTGGCTCAAGGTGATCGGCCTGCCCGCCGAGCGCATCGTGCGCATCGGCGACAACAAGGGCGGGCGCTACATGTCCGACAACTTCTGGATGATGGGCGACACCGGGCCGTGCGGCCCGTGCTCGGAGATCTTCTACGACCACGGCCCCGAGGTGGCCGGTGGCCCCCCCGGCTCGCCCGAGCAGGACGGGGACCGCTACATCGAGATCTGGAACAACGTCTTCATGCAGTTCAACCGCACCGAAGACGGCACCATGGACCGGCTGCCCAAGCCGAGCGTGGACACCGGCATGGGCCTGGAACGCCTGGCCGCCGTGCTGCAGCACGTGCACAGCAACTACGAGATCGACCTCTTCGCCCACCTGCTGACGCACACGCGTGACGCCGTGGCGGCCTCCGGCGGCAGCGCCACGATCGATCTGCAGACGCCCTCGCTGAAGGTGATCGCCGACCACATCCGCGCCTGCACCTTCACCGTCACCGACGGCGTGATCCCCGGCAACGAGGGCCGCGGCTACGTGCTGCGGCGCATCGCGCGGCGCGCCATCCGCCACGGCTACAAGCTCGGCGCGCGCCGGCCTTTCTTCCACAAGCTCGTGGCGCCGCTGGCCGCCGAGATGGGTGAGGCCTACCCCGAGCTGCGGCGCGATTCCGTGCGCGTTACCGACGTGCTGCGCCAGGAGGAGGAGCGCTTCTTCCAGACCATCGCCAACGGCATGGACATCCTGGAGAGCGCGCTCGCCCAAGGCGCCGGCATCGACGGCGAGACCGCCTTCAAGCTGCACGACACCTACGGCTTCCCGCTCGACCTGACGGCCGACGTCTGCCGTGAGCGTGGCGTCAGCGTCGACGAGGCGGGCTTCGGCGCGGCGATGACGCGGCAGCGCGAGCAGGCGCGCGCCGCGGCCAAGTTCAAGATGGCGGCGGGCCTGGAGTACAGCGGCGACGCGACCGCCTTCCACGGCTACGAGCACCTGGTGTGCGAGCACTCCCGCGTGACGGCGATGTACGTCGACGGCACCGCCGTGACCAAGGCCCGCGCCGGCGACGACGTGGTGATCGTGCTCGACCACACCCCCTTCTACGCCGAAAGCGGCGGCCAGGTGGGCGACACCGGCGAGCTGCGCAACGCCCGCGCCCGCGTGGTGGTGGAAGACACCGTGAAGGTGCAGGCCGCCGTGCACGGCCACCAGGGCCGCATCCTCGAGGGCGAGCTCGAGCTCGGCGACACCTTCGTGGCCCGCGTGGACGCCGAGCGCCGTGCGCGCACCATGCGCAACCACAGCGTCACGCACCTAATGCACAAGGCCCTGCGCGAGGTGCTGGGCGCGCACGTGCAGCAGAGGGGGTCGCTCGTGAACGCCGAGCGCACCCGCTTCGACTTCGCGCACAACTCCCCGATGACCGAGGCGCAGCTCACGCAGGTGGAGGCGATCGTCAACGCCGAGATCCTCGCCAACGCCGCCACGCAGGCACGCGTGATGCCCATCGACGAGGCGCAGAAGGTGGGCGCCATGATGCTCTTCGGCGAGAAGTACGGCGACGAGGTGCGCGTGCTCGACATCGGCTCCACGCGCGAGCTGTGCGGCGGCACGCACGTGGCGCGCACGGGCGACATCGGCCTCTTCAAGATCGTGGCCGAAGGTGGCGTGGCCGCCGGTGTGCGCCGCGTGGAGGCCGTCACGGGCGACGGCGCGCTGGCCTACCTGCAGCAGCTCGAGGGCACCCTCGGCGGCGTGGCTGCCGCGCTCAAGGTGGCGCCCGCCGAGGTGCCCGCGCGCGTGCAAGGCGTGCTCGAGCAGCTGCGCGCGCTCGACAAGGAGATTGCCGCCCTCAAGGGGCGTCTGGCTTCCTCGCAAGGCGACGCGCTGCTGGCCCAGGCGGTGGACGTGGGTGGCCTGAAGGTGCTCGCCGCGACGCTCGAAGGCGCCGACGCCAAGACCCTGCGCGAGACCCTGGA
>JBJTVI010000295.1:0-6595 GCA_046081145.1 Rubrivivax sp. | reverse complement strand
CATCAGCAGCCCGAAAAGCGCGCCCGAGGCGCCCACCGTGGGCACCCTCGAGCCGGTGAGCTGCGTGACCACCATCTGCACCAGTGCCGCTGCCACGATGCAGGCAACCAGGAAGTGCAGGTATCGCCGGCCACCCCACAGGCGCTCGATCTCGCTGCCGAACATCCACAGGCCCATCATGTTGAAGAACAGGTGCAGCATGTCGCCATGCAGCAGGGCGTAGGTCAGCGGCTGCCAGAGCATGAAGCGGCCGCTGCCCAGCGGCCACAGGGCCAGCCACGCCTCCAGCTGCAGGAACAGGTTCAGGCAGAAGGCCGCCACGCAGGTCAGCAGCAGCGCGCGGGTGATGGGGGGCATCGGGGGCATGAGGGTCCTCGGCTACCGGGTTTGTAGCATGAAGCCTGCGCAGCCAGCAGCCTATGATCCCGGCACTATGGACGCCTCCTCACGCCACTCCCTCGCCCCCTCCCGCCACGACTGGCGTTTCTTTCGCACTGGCGGCTTCGACCAGGTTCGAATCGACCGGGCACAGGATCTGCGCTACCTCGACGAGCTTGACCAGAAGCTCTGGGCGGTGCTGGCCTGCCCGAGCGCCGGGCTCGAGTTCGATGCCCGCACCCTGGAGCTGCTCGATTCCAACCACGAGGGGCACGTGGGGGCCACCGACATCCGCGACGCCGCGCGCTTCGTGTGCGCGGCGCTGCGTGACCCCGGTCTGGTCTTCGAGCCCGGCGAGAGCGTGGCGCTGGATGACTTCGACCTGGCCCAGCCCACCGGCGTGCAGCTGGCGGCCACGGCCCGACAGGCCCTGGCCTCCCTCGGCAAGCCCGAGGCCGGCTCCATTGCCGTGTCCGATCTGGCGGATTCCACCCGCCTGTTCGAACCCGGCCACCTCAACGGCGACGGGATCGTGCCGGCCGAGCTGGCGCCCGATGCCGGCCTGGCCGAGGCCATCACCCTGATCGGCGCCACCCTGGGTCCGCGTGCCGACCGCAGCGGTGCGCCCGGCATCGACCGGGCCATGCTCGACACCTTCATGGCCGACGCGCGCGCCGTGTGTGCCTGGGACGAGCGATCCCGGCAGGGCGAGGCGGCCGGCGCGGTGCTGGCGCTGGGCGAGGGCACGGCCGAGGCGGTGGCGGCCTTCGACGCCGTGCAGGCCAAGGTCGAGGACTGGTTCACCCGCTGCCGCCTGGCGGCCTACGACGCGCGGGCCGCCGAGGCGCTCAACCCCGCCGATGCCGTCTATGCGGGGCTGGCTGGCGAGCCCTTGTCGGCCGACCACGAGGGCGTGGCCGCGCTGCCCCTGGCCCGGGTCGGTGCCGGCCTGGCGCTGCCGCTGCGCGATGGGCTCAACCCCGCCTGGCAGGCGCGCATCGCGGCGCTGCGCGAGCAGGTGGTGCAGCCCCTGCTGGGCCCGCGCGAGGCGCTGGATGCAGCCAGCTGGAGCGATCTCGCGGCGCGTCTTCAGGCCTGGCGGCAGTGGCAGGCCGAGCGGCCGATGACCCTGGTGGCGGCGGTTCCGGTGGCGACGCTGCGGGCGCTGATCGATTCGGATACCGAGGCACGCCTGGCCGAGCTCATTGCGCGCGACGAGAACGCCGACACGGCCGCCGACGATCTCGAGGCCCTGGAGAAGCTGCTGCGCCTGCGCCGCGACTTCGCCACGCTGCTGCGCAACTTCGTCAACCTCGCCGATTTCTACGATCCCGCGCGATGGGCCGTCTTCCAGGCTGGCACGTTGTATCTGGACCAGCGCAGCTGTGACCTCGTCCTCAAGGTGAGCGACATGGCGCGCCACGCCGCCATGGCGCCACTT
Source organism: Rubrivivax sp. (assembly GCA_046081145.1). Lineage (GTDB taxonomy): Bacteria > Pseudomonadota > Gammaproteobacteria > Burkholderiales > Burkholderiaceae_C > Rubrivivax. The sequence continues at coordinate 4,776 of JBJTVI010000295.1, read as the reverse complement.
TCGGGCACCTACCTCGTGTACTGCCAGTGCTCCCACCCCGGGGAGGAGGCGATCACGATCGTGGCGGCCATGACGGCCGGCAGCGCCGACGACATGATGGTGCCGGGTCGCAACGGCGTGTTCTATGACCGCACCAGCCGGCCCTGGCACGCCAGCGTGGTGCGCATCGTGAGCAACCCCATCAGCGTACGCGAGGCATTCTGGGCACCCTACAAGCGGGTGGCCAAGATGATCGGTGACCAGGTGCAGAAGTTCACCGCCGCGCAGGACAAGGCCGTCGAGGCCCGGGCGGGCGCTGGTATCGCCGACGCCACCAAGACGGTGACCGCACCGCCCCCGTCCACGCCGCTCGCGTTCAGGCCCGGTGCACCGGGTGCCGGGCCGGCTGCGCCGGCTCCCCGTGCAGGGGGTGCCACGCCGGGCGCGCCTGCAGCGGCTCCCGCGGCTGCAGCGGCTCCTGCCGCCGCGCCGGCGGCCTTCGACATCGCCAAGTTCGCGGGCATCTTCGCAGCCATCGGCCTGGCCCTCGGGGCCATCGGCACCGCCTTGGCAGCCGTCGTCTCGGGCTTTCTGGCGTTGCCCATGTGGAAGATGCCGCTGGAGGTCGGGGGCATCGTTCTGCTGATCTCCGGGCCCTCGATGATCCTGGCTTGGCTCAAGCTGCGCCGGCGCAACCTCGGCCCGCTGCTCGATGCCAACGGCTGGGCGGTGAACATCCGTGCCCGCATCAACCTGCCCTTCGGCGCCTCGCTCACGCAACTGCCTCAGCGACCTGCCGGTGCCGTGCTTTCCGGCAGCGACCCCTTTGCCGAAGACGAGGTGGCCTGGAAGCGCTGGGCGGTGATCGCGTTCGTGCTGCTGGCGGCCTTCGCAGGCGTCGTGTGGTGGCACTGAAGCCGGGCCGGACCTTCCGAACCTTCAGGGCCAGTCGCGCCTGCCCGCAGTGCCCCTGCGGCCTCAGCGCGGCAGCGACTCGATCTCGTTGCGCCAGCGCTCGAGCAGGCGGCGCCGCTCGGCCGAGGAGCCGTACTTCTCGAAGTCGTACTTGATCAGCCGCACGCTGTCCATGCTCGGGATGCGCGGGTCGGGCTTGAAGGTGCGGTTGGCCGGCGACTGCAGGCTGTTGGCCCGTGCGCCAATGCCCTGGCCCACCGGGCTCATCAGCCAGTCGTAGTAGCGCCGCGCGGCCTCCGCGTTGCGGCTGCCCTTGACCAGGGCGATACCCCCGATCTCGTAGCTCGTGCCCTCGCAAGGCGCGGCGGTGGCCACCGGGTACTTGTTGTGGCGCCAGCCGTCGAAGCCGAAGATGAAGCTGATGCCGATGGCCACCTCCCCCTTGGCCACGTTGGGGGCCTGCGCGGTACCGCTGCGCGTGTAGGTGGTGATGTTGCGGTGCAGGGCCTTCATGTACTCGAAGGCCTTGTCCTCGCCCATGAGTTGCACCAGGCCAGCGAGGATGGTGTAAGCCGTGCCGCTGGAGGCCGGGTGCGAGATCTCGACCTCGCCCTTGTAGATGGGCTTGACCATGTCCGACCAGCACTTGGGCTCGGGCAGCTTCTTCTTCTTGAGCAGCTCCGTGTTCCAGCCAAAGCCGATGGCGCTCGTGTAGAAGCCGCCCACCATGTTCTGCGACATCGCGTACTGGCGCACGGCCCAGGCGTGCAGGTCGTTGATGTAGTCGGGCCGGTAGGGCTGCAGCAGCCCAGCCTCCGCGGCCTGCAGGAAGGGGTCGCCCGTGCCGCCCCACCAGATGTCGGTCTTGGGGTTGGAGGCCTCGGCGCGCAGCTGGGCCAGCGCCTCGCCCGTGGGCTTGCGGGTCTGCAGTACACGGATGCCGGTGGCCTTCTGGAACTCGAGGGCAGCCAGTTCGCACCAAGCCTGATCGGTGCTGCACAGGGCGTTCACGGTGCCCTGAGCGTGTGCGGCGCCGAACGGGGCCAGGCAGGCCAGCGCCGCCCCACCGACAGCGACAAGGGCGGCTCGTGCGAGCTTCCAGGGATGGCCGGTTCGGCTCATGGGCGGACTCTCCTGCGTGCGTCGGGGTTGGTGCCCGCGGCCAGACTCGAACTGGCACGCCTTGCGGCGGCGGATTTTGAGTCCGCTACGTCTACCGATTTCGTCACGCGGGCAGGCAGGGCGTGAGGCCCTGAGAGTCGAAGTATCTCACCGGCCGGCTTGCAACCGGATCCAGTGGATCCAGTTTGTTGATACGAACGTTGGCACGCTTGGCTGACGTTGACACATTGGTGCCAACAAATAGGAGCTTGCGGATGACCACTTCAGCGACACAGATCAGCGCCTGGGGCAACGGCCTGGCGCTGCGGCTCACCAAACCCATGGCCAAGACCGCCGGCGTGGCCGAGGGCTCTCCCGTGCGCGTCACGGTCGAGCCAGGTCGCATCGTCGTCGAGACGGACGTCGAGCCGACGCTGGATCAGATGCTGGCCGCCTTCGACCCCACGAAGCACGGTGGCGAGGCGATGGCTGATCGCCCGGTCGGCAACGAGGCGTTCGCCCGTGGCGACGCGTAAGTCGGCGCTCTGGGTGCCCGAGCGTGGCGAGATCATCTTCATCCAGGACAGCCCGGCCGTCGGTGACGAGATGCCCGACGACCATCCGATGCTGGTGATCTCGACCCGGGCCTTCAACGCGCGCACGGGCCTGGTCGTCGGCTTCCCGTTGACCCACGCCGAGCGCCATGCGGACAACCCGTTCGCCATTTCGGCGCCTGGCGGCAAGGGCAAGCCCGGCTATCTGCTGGTGCATCAGCCGAAGTCTTTCGACTGGCGCGCGCGCAACGGTCGCCCGCACCCCTTGGGCGCCGGGCACCACAAGCTGCTGGCTGCGGCGCTCAAGCGATTTGATTCGGTGTTCGGCATCTGCGGCCCCTGAAGGGGACCGGCCTTCAGGGCTGCAGCCCGAGCCCGGATGCCCTGCGACAATGCGGCGTCGACGCCTGACTGCCATGCCGCCCTACAAGACCCTCGAAGACGTGATCGGCTCCACCCCGCTCGTGCGCCTGCAGCGCCTGGGCTCCGAGGTGTGCCGTGCGCGTGGCAACGTCATCCTGGGCAAGCTCGAGGGCAACAACCCGGCTGGCTCCGTGAAGGACCGCCCGGCGATGAGCATGATCCGCCGCGCCGAGGAGCGCGGGCAGATCCGCCCGGGCGACACCTTGATCGAGGCCACCTCGGGCAACACCGGCATTGCGCTGGCCATGGCCGCGGCAATACGCGGCTACCGCATGGTGCTGATCATGCCGGAAGACCTCTCCATCGAGCGTGCACAGACGATGCGCGCCTATGGGGCCGAGCTCATCCTCACGCCCAGGACGGGTGGCATGGAGGCCGCGCGCGACCTCGCCGAGCAGATGCAGCGCGAGGGCAAGGGCCTGGTGCTCGACCAGTTCGCCAACGCCGACAACCCGCGCGTGCACTACGAGACCACCGGCCCGGAGATCTGGGCCGACACCGCGGGGCCGGTGACGCACTTCGTGAGTGCGATGGGCACCACCGGCACCATCACGGGCGTGTCGCGTTTTCTGAAGGAAAAGAACCCGGCTGTGCGCATCGTCGGCGCACAGCCCAGCGAGGGCTCGCGCATCCCGGGCATCCGCAAGTGGCCCGAGGCCTACCTGCCGAAGATCTACGACCCCGCGGCCGTGGACGAGCTCGTGTACGTCTCGCAGGCCGATGCCGAGGAAATGGCCCGGCGCATGGCGCGCGAGGAAGGCCTCTTCGCGGGCATTTCAGCGGCGGGCGCCTGCTGGGTGGCGCTGGAGCTGGCCAGGCGGGTGGAGAACGCCACCATCGTCTTCATCGTGTGCGACCGGGGCGACCGGTATCTCTCCACGGGCGTCTTTCCGGCCTGAGTACGGGCACGGGCCGCACCATGCGCTGGGAGATTCGCTACTGCACCCACTGCGCCACCGCGCTGGAGCGCCGCGCCGAACTCGAAGACGGTGGCATGAAGGAGCGGCTGCGCTGCCCGGCCTGCGGCTGGACGCACTGGAACAACCCGACCCCGGTGCTGGCGGCCATCGTCGAGTGCGCGGATCGTGGTGGCCGCGTGCTGCTGGCCCGCAACGCCGCCTGGACGCACCGATTCTTCGCGCTCATCACCGGCTTCATGGAAGCGGGCGAAACACCGGAGCAAGGCATCTCGCGCGAGGTGGCTGAAGAGACGGGCCTCGAGGTGGAGCGTCTGCAGCTCGTGGGGGTCTACGACTTCCAGCGCATGAACCAGGTGATCATCGCCTACCACGCGCTCGCTCGCGGCGAGATCCGCCTGTCGCCGGAGCTGGCGGAGTACAAGCTCTTCGAGCTGCAGGATCTGCGGTGCTGGCGGGCGGGCACGGGGTATGCGTTGGCGGACTGGCTGCGTACCAAGGGGCACGAGCCGGTGATCGTGGAGTTGCCGCCTAGGCCGCGGGCTGACGACTGATCGACTGATCGGTAGTTTCATGCCTGCCGCTCGCGTGATCGGGCGGGCGGTGTACCCCCCTCCGCTCATGCCCGCGGCTCGCGCCGCGGGCGTTCGCCAGGCACGAACAGTCCACTGAACTGTTCGTGTCCGGGCTCACTCCTCCGGCGTCCGCCTGCGGCAGACGCCTCCCCCTTTACTTCGCTGCGGGGGGTACCCCACCCATCCGATCCGAGACCGGGTGGCGTGCGAAGCGGTGGGGTGCTTACACCTTGGCAAGACGTGTTGGGTGGGTGCCCCCCGCAGCGAAGTAAAGGGGGAGCCATCGGCTGCAAGCCGATGGCGGAGGACATG
>JBJTVI010000294.1:0-2825 GCA_046081145.1 Rubrivivax sp. | reverse complement strand
GCCGCACACGCCCAGCAGTTCTTCCGCATCGGCACCGGCGGCACCGCCGGCACCTACTTCCCCGTGGGCGGCATGATCGCCAACACGGTGAGCCAGCCCGGCAAGATCGCCTCCACCGCGCAGGCCAGCGCCGGCTCGGTGGCCAACGTCAATGCGGTGGCCAGCGGCCAGCTCGAGTCGGGCTTCTCACAAGCCGACGTGGCCACCTGGGCCCACACCGGCACCGGCGTGTGGGAAGGGCGCCCGGCCGTCACGGGGCTGCGTCTGATCGCCAACCTCTACCCCGAGAGCGTGCACATCGTGGCCCGCAAGGGCGCCGGCATCAGGACCGTGGCCGACCTCAAGGGCAAGCGCGTGGCCCTGGACGAGCCCGGCTCGGGCACGCTCATCAACGCGCGGGCCATCCTGGCCGCTTACGGCCTGAAGGACGCCGACCTCAAGCCCGAGTACATCAAGCCCAACCAGGCCGGCGACAAGCTCAAGGACGGGTCCCTGGACGCCTTCTTCTTCACCGGCGGCTGGCCCGCGGGCGCCATCTCCGAGCTCGCCTCCTCTGGCGCGGGGATCGAGCTCGTGTCCATCGAGGGCCCGCAGGCCGAAGCCATCCGCAAGGCCTCGAGCTTCTTCGCCCCCGACACCATCCCCGCCGACACCTACAAGGGCGTGGCGGCCGTTCGCACACTGTCCGTGGGCGCACAGTGGGTGACCAGCGACAAGGTCGACGCCAACCTCGTCTACGAGATCGTCAAGTCGCTCTACTCCGAGGCTGGCCAGAAGGCCATGGGCGCGGGCCACGCAAAAGGCAAGTTCATCACCAAGGAAAACGCCCTTCAGGGTGCGGGCATCCCGCTGCATCCGGGTGCTGCGCGCTACTACCGCGAAGTGGGCGTGCTGAAGTAAGGCGCCCGCCCCGCCAGCGACCCCACACGGGCGGCCCTGCGGCCGCCCGTTTTCCTTCACGCCGCGCGCGGGGCTCACCTCGCCCCGGCCCGCTGGCGCACCGCCACCCGCACACGAGCCTCGCGCGATTGCCCCCATGACCACGCCCGCCCTCGACGACCGCCAGCTCCAGGAGCTCGAGCAGAAGTTCGACCCCGAGATGCGCTTTCGGCCGCTGACGGTGGCCACCACCACGCTGGTGGGGGCGCTGCTCATCGCGCTGTCGCTCTTTCACTACTACACGGCCGGCTTCGGGCTGCTGCAGGAGATCACGCACCGCGGCGTGCACCTGGCCTTCGTGCTCGGGCTCATCTTCCTCGTCTTCCCCCATCGCGCGGCGCTGCTCAACGCCGCGCCCCGGGCCAGCTGGTCCCGCCCCGGGGGGCTGCCGTGGTTCGACTGGGTGCTGGCGCTGGCCGCCGCGGCGGCGGCGCTCTACATCCCGTGGATCTTCCACGACCTGATGTTCCGCGTGGGCAACCCGGGCACGCTGGACGTGATCATGGGCACGATCATGATCGTGGCGCTGCTGGAGGCCACGCGGCGCAGCATGGGCTGGCCGCTGCCGGTGATCGCCATCGTCTTCATCGTCTACGCCCTGGCCGGCCCGGTGTTCCCGGGGCTGCTCAAGCACGCGGGCTCGAGCTGGAACCAGCTCGTGAGCCACCAGTACCTCACGAGCCAGGGCATCTACGGCGTGGCCGTGGGTGTGGTGGCCACCTACGTCTTTCACTTCGTGCTCTTCGGGGTGCTGGCCACGCGCATCGGGCTGGGGCAGCTCTTCCTGGACGTGGCCAGCGCCGTGGCAGGCCGCTACGCGGGAGGTCCCGCCAAGGTGAGCGTCTTCGGCTCGGCGATGTTCGGCATGCTCTCGGGCTCTTCCGTGGCCAACGCCGTGACGGTGGGCTCGCTCACCATCCCGGCGATGATCCGCGTGGGCTACAAGCGCGAGTTCGCAGGCGGCGTGGAGGCCGCCGCCTCCACCGGCGGGCAGATCACGCCGCCCGTGCTCGGGGCGGCGGCCTTCCTGATGATCGCGTTCCTGGCGCTGCCCTACCAGACGATCATCGCCGCGGCGGCCATCCCCGCCTTCATGCACTTCTTCGGCGTGTTCATGCAGGTGCACTTCGAGGCCAAGCGCTTCGGGCTGCGCGGCCTCACGCCCGAGGAGATGCCGCGCCTGCGGGAATCCTTCCGCCAGCGCTGGCCCACCCTCGTGCCGCTCGTGCTGCTGGTCTTCATCCTCGTCACGGGGCGAACGCCCTATCTGGCCGCCTTTGCCGGCATCACCTCCTGCGCCATCGTGGGGCTGACCACACGCGTGAGCGGCAACACGGCCGCCCACTGGGGGCTCTTTGCGGCGCTGCACGCGGTGCTGCTCGTGCTCGTCTTCGGCGGCATCCAGGACACGCACCTGAAGGTGGCGCTCTTCCTCGTGGCCTTCACCGCGGTGCCGCTGCTGCTGCGCGCGCTGAAGGTCGACGGCCGCATCGGGCTGCCCGTGCTCGTGGAGGCCTTCGGCACGGGGGCCAAGTACGCGCTGGCAGTGGGTGCGGCGGCGGCCACCGTGGGCATCGTGATCGGCGTGGTCACGCTCACCGGCGTGGGCTTCAAGCTCTCCACGCTCATCACGGGCGCGGCGCAGGCGGTGGCCGGCGGCGTGGGCAGCTTCATCCCGGCGGCACTGGTGGAGCCCAAGACCCTGACGCTGCTCGTGGCCCTGGTGATGACGGGCCTGGTGTGCATCCTGCTGGGCGCGGGCATCCCCACCACCGCCAACTACATCATCATGGTGACGGTGGCCGCCCCCACGCTCACGCTGCTGGGCGTGGAGCCGCTGGTGGCGCACTTCTTCGTCTTCTACTACGGGGTGCTGGCCGACATCA
>JBJTVI010000293.1:0-6826 GCA_046081145.1 Rubrivivax sp. | reverse complement strand
GAGGTGGCCGACCGCTGCCTCGTCATGGGCCACGGCCAGATCGTGTTCGAAGGCACGCCGGCCGAGCTTCGCGCCAACGCCTATATCCGCAAGGAGTGGCTGGAGGTCTGAAGGGTGTACCATGCCCGCCGCGTCCCCTTGATTGGGGGGAGAGCGTGCGAGTCCGAGTGATTGTGCCGCCGCGTTGCGCGAAACTTGCAAACCTCAGATGGGAGTGACGATGCACACGAAGCCCGGATTCGCGATGGCTGCCCTGGCGCTTGCAGCCGCTATGTCCTTTGGGCCTGCACAGGCCGGCATCTTCACCTTTGCAGGCGACACCACCGGCGCGCCGACCTTCAATCGCGCGTTGGATGATTTTTCAGGCCTGTCCGGTGTCGGCGTGGCCAATCCTTACGAGGTGACCGAGTTCACGGTCTCGCTCAGTGGCTCGTACAGCTTCCTGACCACCTCGGGCGGCTACGACCCCTTCACCTTCCTGTACAGCAGCTTCAACCCCGCCGATGCCACCGCCAACGGCATCGCTTCCAACGACGACCTGCTGGGCCTGACGACGTCGGGCTTTTCCGCGACGTTGACGGCCGGGGTCAGCTACTTCTTCGTGTCCACCGGCTTCGCGCCGACGGACTTCGGGCTCTACAGCACGACGATCGGTGGGCCGGGCCTTGCCTCGGTGGTGCCCGAACCGGAGTCCTATGCGATGGTGCTGGCTGGCTTGGCGGGCCTTGCGGCCTGGTCCAGGCGCCGCCGGGCCTGAGCGGCGGGCGGCACTCACGTCGCCCCGCCCGGCGCGGGTTCGCGCTCAATCCATAGCCGCCCTCTGCACCTGCCGAAGCCGGAGTCGGCGCGCCGAGACGGCCTTGACGTGCTCGGGTCGCTCCGCCGGCTCTCGGTGCAGGCATCATCCCGGGCCTTGTCGCGGCAGGGACAGGAAGCGTCCCGGGCCGCTGCCTAGAATCGAACGATCGTTCTAATCCAATGCCACCGCGCACAGGAGACAGCAGCATGGGCGCCCGATACGAAGTCCGCGGCCAGGTGGCCGTGATCACGCTCGACAACCCGCCGGTCAACGGCCTGGGCTACGACACGCGCACCGCCGTGGCCGCGGGCGTGGAGCAGGCGGTGGCCGACCCCGCCGTGGTGGCCCTGGTCGTCACGGGTGGCGGCCGGGCCTTTTCGGGCGGTGCCGACATCAAGGAGTTCGGCAGCCCCAAGGCGATTGCCGAGCCCAACCTGCTGAGCCTGATCCGGCTGCTCGAGGACTGCCCCAAGCCCGTGGTGGCCGCCATCAAGGGCACCTGCATGGGCGGCGGGCTCGAGCTGGCCCTGGGCTGCCACTGGCGCGTGGCCGCCGCGGGGGTGGACGTGGCGCTGCCCGAGGTGAAGATCGGCCTCATCCCCGGGGCCGGCGGCACGCAGCGCCTGCCGCGCGTGCTGGGTGTCGAGACGGCGCTGAACATCATCGTCAGTGGTGACCCGGTCAAGAGCGACCTGCTGGCCAGCCTGCCCGGCCAGAAGCTGTTCGACCAGATCGTGCCCGTGGGCCAGAGCGTGCTCGATGCCGCCGTGGCACTGGCCGCCGCCAAAGCCGGCGAGCCGCGCGTGCGGGTCCGCGACCTGCCGGTGAAGCACCCGAACGCCGACGCCTACTTCCAGTTCGCGCGAAACACCGTCAAGGCGATGGCGAAACACTTCCCGGCGCCGGCCAAGTGCGTGGACGCCGTGGAGCAGGCGCTGAAGAAGCCCTTCGACCAGGGCATGGCCTACGAGCGCGAGACCTTCATCGCGCTGATGATGACGCCCGAGTGCAAGGCGCTGCGCCACGCCTTCTTCGGCGAGCGCGCGGCCAGCAAGATCCCCGACGTGCCGGAAGACACGCCGCAGCGCGCCATCGCCAAGGTGGCCATCATCGGCGCCGGCACCATGGGCGGCGGCATCAGCATGAACTTCCTGAACGCCGGCATCCCGGTGACCATCCTCGAGACGAAGCAGGAGGCGCTGGACCGCGGCGTCGCCACCATCCGCAAGAACTACGAGGCCCAGGTCAAGAAGGGCAAGCTGAAGGCCGACAAGTACGACGCCCGCATGGCGCTGCTGTCCACCACGCTGAGCTACGCCGACATCGCCGACGCCGATCTCGTGATTGAGGCCGTGTTCGAGGAGATGGGCGTCAAGGAAAAGGTCTTCAAGGCGCTGGACGAGGTGTGCAAGCCCGGCGCCATCCTGGCCAGCAACACCAGCACGCTCGACGTCGACGCCATTGCCGCCTTCACGAAGCGCCCGCAGGACGTCGTCGGCATGCACTTCTTCAGCCCGGCCAACGTGATGAAGCTGCTCGAGGTGGTGCGCGGCGCGAAGACGGCCAAGGACGTGCTGGCCACGGTGATGGCCGTGGCCAAGAAGATCCGCAAGACGGCCGTCGTCTCGGGCGTGTGCGACGGCTTCATCGGCAACCGCATGATCGAGCAGTACAGCCGACAGGCGGGCTTTCTGCTGGACGAGGGCTGCACGCCGGCGCAGGTGGACCGCGCCATCGAGAAGTTCGGTTTTGCGATGGGTCCGTTCCGCATGGGCGACCTGGCCGGCAACGACATCGGCTGGGCCATCCGCAAGCGCCGCTACGTCGAGAAGCCCCACCTGCGCTACAGCCAGACTGCCGACCTCCTGTGCGAGATGGGTCGCTACGGCCAGAAGACGGGTGCCGGCTGGTACGACTACCAGCCCGGCAAGCGCGACGCCATCGCCTCGCCGGTGGTCGAGAAGATGGTGGCCGAGCACCGCGAACGCCTGGGCATCACGGCGCGCGCCATCGGCGACGACGAGATCGTGCACCGGCTCGTCTATGCCCTCGTCAACGAGGCCGCCCACATCCTGGAGGAAGGCATCGCGAGCAAGGCGAGCGACATCGACATGGTCTACCTCACGGGCTACGGCTTCCCGCTGTGGCGCGGCGGGCCGCTGTGCTACGCCGATCAGCAGGGCCTGTTCAACGTCGTGCAGTCCATGAAGCGCTTTGCCGCCAACCCGCGCGACGACGCAACGTTCTGGCAGCCCGCCCCGCTGCTGGCGCGCCTGGCTGCCGAGGGTCGTACTTTCACCTGAGCCCGAGGCACGACCCAGCCTGGCCGCCGCACCGGCGCCCCTTCGCCCCACCCGATTCGACCCCCTCACGAGCCATCCACCATGAGCCGCGCCGTCATCGTCTCCACCGCCCGCACGCCCCTGGCCAAGAGCTGGAAGGGCGCCTTCAACATGACCCACGGCGCCACGCTCGGCGCGCTGGCCGTGCAGGCAGCCGTCGAGCGCGCCGGGATCGAGCCCGGCCAGGTCGAGGATGTGCTGATGGGGTGCGCCAACCCCGAGGGCGCCACCGGCATGAACATCGCGCGCCAGGTGGCGCTGCGTGCCGGGCTACCCGAGAGAGTGGCGGGCATGACGGTGAACCGTTTCTGCTCCAGCGGCCTGCAGACCATTGCGCTGGCGGCCCAGCGCGTCATCGCCGGCGAGGGCGAGGTGTACGTGGCCGGCGGCCTGGAGAGCATCTCGTGCGTGCAGCAGGAGATGAATGCGCACATGCTGTTCGACCCGGCCCTGAAGGCCGCCAAGCCCGAGATCTACTTGACCATGCTGCAGACGGCCGAGAACGTCGCGCGGCGCTACGGCATCTCCAAGGAGCGTCAGGACGAGTATGGCGCGGGCAGCCAGCAGAAGGCCTGCGCCGCGCAGGAGCAGGGGCGCTTTGCCGACGAGATCGTGCCCGTGACGGTCACCGCCGGCGTGGCCGACCCCAAGCTCGGCCTGCGTACCCGCGAGGTCACGTTGCGTGCCGACGAGGGTCTGCGCCCGGGCACGACTGCCGAGGGCATCCGCGGCATCCGCTCGGCCCTGCCCGGTGGCGTCGTCACCGCCGGCAATGCCAGCCAGTTCAGCGATGGGGCGGGCGCCTGCGTGGTGGTGAGCGAGGCCTACGCGCAGTCGCGCGGCCTGAAGCCGCTCGGGCGCTTCCTGGGCTTTGCGGTGGCGGGCTGCGAGCCCGACGAGATGGGCATTGGCCCCGTCTTTGCCGTGCCCAAGGTGCTCGCACGATTGGGCCTGAAGGTCGAGGACATCGACCTGTGGGAGCTCAACGAAGCCTTTGCCGTGCAGGTGCTGTACTGCGCCGACACGCTCGGCATCCCGATGGACCGCCTCAACGTGAACGGGGGCGCCGTCGCCGTGGGTCACCCCTATGGGATGAGCGGCCAGCGCCTCACCGGCCATGCCCTGATCGAGGGCCGCCGCCGCGGCGCCAGGCGCGTGTGCGTCACGATGTGCGTCGGGGGCGGCATGGGGGCAGCAGGCGTATTCGAGGTGCTGTGAGCCCGCGCCTCCATGCGTGACACCCTGGACTTCCTGCTCTACGACTGGCTGCAGGCCGAGGACCTCACGGCCCGGCCGCGGTTCGCCGAGCACAGCCGCGAGACCTTCGACGCGGTGCTCGACACCTGCGAGCGCATCGCGCGCGAGCGTTTTGCGCCCTTCAACCGCCTTGTCGACACCGAGGAGCCTCGGGTCGAGAACAACCGCGTGGTGCTCCCGCAGGCCACGCACGAGGCCTGGCGGGCCTATGCGGACAGCGGCATGCTGGCCGCGGCACAGGATTACGCGCTGGGCGGCATGCAGCTGCCCTACCTCGTGGAGTCGGCTGCCAACACCTTCTTCGCCAAAGCCTCGGTGAGCATCGGCGCGGGCCTGCTCACGGTGGGCAACGCCAACCTGATCCTGGCGCATGGCACGCCGGCCCAGCAGCGCGTGTTCGCGCAGGCTGAATTCTCCGGGCGCTGGTCCGGCACCATGTGCCTGAGCGAGCCCCAGGCGGGCTCGAGCCTGAGCGACGTGGCCACCCGCGCACTGCCCGACACCGGTAGCGAGGTGCCCTGGGATGCCGATCCGCTGGGCCCGCGCTACCGCCTGCGCGGCAACAAGATGTGGATCTCCGCGGGGGAGCACGAGCTCACCGAGAACATCGTCCACCTGGTGCTGGCCAAGATCCCGGGTGCGGATGGCAAGCTGGTGCCGGGCACCCGCGGCATCTCGCTGTTCATCGTGCCCAAGCACATGGTCGACGGGGCAGGCCACCTCACGGGCGAGCGCAACGACGTGTCGCTCGCGGGCCTGAACCACAAGTGCGGCTGGCGCGGCACCACCAACACGCTGCTGAACTTCGGCGAAGGCCGCCACCGCCCGCGCAAGGGCGTCGGCGAGGGCCTGGACGGGCAGGGCAGCGGTGCCGTGGGGTGGCTCGTCGGCCGCCCGGGCGAGGGGCTGCGCTGCATGTTCCACATGATGAACGAGGCGCGCATCGGCGTGGGCATGGCCGCCACCATGCTCGGGCTGGCCGGCTACGAGGCCTCGCTGGCCTACGCTCGCCAGCGCCCGCAAGGGCGTCCCATGGGGCCTGCCGGCAAGGATGCGAGCCAGCCCCAGGTACCCATCATCGCCCACGCCGACGTGCGCCGGATGCTGCTGGCCCAGAAGGCGTACGCCGAGGGCGCGCTCGCGCTGGAGCTCTATTGCGCGCGCCTGGTCGACGAGGGGCGCACGGGCGACGAGGCCGCGGCGCGCGAGGCCGGGCTGCTGCTGGAGGTGCTCACGCCGATTGCCAAGAGCTGGCCCAGCGAGTGGTGTCTGGAGGCGAACTCGCTGGCCATCCAGGTGCACGGCGGTTACGGCTACACGCGAGACTTCCCGGTGGAGCAGTACTGGCGCGACAACCGGCTGAACATGATCCACGAAGGCACCCACGGCATCCAGGCGCTGGACCTGCTCGGGCGCAAGGTGGTGATGGAGGAGGGCGCAGGCTTGCGCGCGCTGGAAGGCCGCATGCGCCGCACCCTCGAGGCCGCCACCGCCGTGCCCGATCTGGCGCCCCACGCGGCGGCACTGGGCCCAGCCCTCGACCGGCTGCTCGGCGCCACGCGCGCAGCGTGGAGCACCGGCGTGCCGGAAGAGGCCCTGGCCAACGCCACGCCCTACCTGCAGGCTTTTGGACACGTGGTGCTGGCCTGGATCTGGCTCGACGTGGGGCTGTGTGCGGGCCGTGCTGTCGACGGCCCTCGCCGCCAAGGCCGGCTGGCGGCGATGCGCTACTTCCTCCTCTACGAACTGCCGCGCATCGATGCCTGGCTGGGTGTCGTGGCCTCCCGCGAGGCCGTGTGCCGCACGATGCCCGAGGACGCGTTCTGAGCATGCGCACCGCAACCCTTGACCGCCTCATCTGGGCCCTGATCTTTGGCGGCCTGCTGCTGTTCAGCCTTGGCCTGTTCGTGGCCGATGGCCGTGGAGGTCTGATGCTGTTCCTGGTGGGGGGCGGCGCCGTGGCCGCCGTTGTCGGGGTGGTGCTCGTGGCGGTTCGGGCCCGCCGGCCGGACTGAGCCTTACCGCCTGCGTCCCACCCCCCACCCGCGCCCTCACATACTCGCACCCGCGCCACGCTGTCGCGCCCGTCACGCCCGTCCCTCGACCCCCCTCGAGCCCTTCCCGCCGGAGTCCGCACATGTCCACGCCCCTGACCCAACTCTTCGACCTCACCGGCCAGGTGGCGCTCGTCACCGGCGGCTCGCGCGGCCTGGGCCTGCAGATGGCGCACGCGCTCGGTGAGGCGGGCGCGAAGATCATGCTGACCTCGCGCAAGGCCTCCGACCTGGAGGAGGCCGCGGCCGACCTGCAGGCCGCGGGCATCAATGCCCGCTGGATCTCCGCCGACTCTAGCGACCCCGAGCAGATCCGTCTCGTCGTCGACGAGACGGTGCCACGCCTTGGCCCCACCTACCTCCTCGATCGGAAG
>JBJTVI010000292.1:0-2559 GCA_046081145.1 Rubrivivax sp. | reverse complement strand
CGTTGCTGCGGCAGGCACGCAGCACCGGTCAGTCGAGCCAGATCGAGGGGCTCGACGAGGAGGCGGTCGCCAACCCGCGGGTGCGCGTGCTCGTGGCGGTGCCCGCCGGGGGCTTCGCGCCGCCCGGGGCGGAGCAGCGGCTGCTCTTTTCGGTGCACCCGCTGCCGCGCCCGCTCGTGGGCGATGCGCTGAAGGTGCAGGCCGCCTACAGCGAGTACCAGCAGCGCGCGCTGGCGCGCGAGTCGCTGCGGCGCCTGTACATCGGCACGCTCACGCTGGCCCTGGTGCTGACCGTCTTCGGCGCCATCCTGCTGGCCGTGATCCTGGGCAACCAGATCGTGCGCCCGCTGCTGCTGCTGGCCGACGGGGTGCGCGATGTGGCCGCAGGTGACCTGCGCTCGCGGCCCGTGTTCCCCTCCGACGACGAGCTCGGTGGCCTGACGCGTTCCTTTGCCGCCATGACGCAGCAGGTGGCCGAGGCGCGCGCACAGGCCGAGGGCAGCCTCCTGCAGCTCGAGGGCGCGCGCACCCGGCTGCAGACGATCCTGGACAACCTCACCCCCGGCGTGATCGTGCTCGACCGCCAGGGACGCATCGAGACCGTCAACCCGGGCGCCACGCGCATCCTTCGCCAGCCCATGCAGGCCTACCTCGGCCGCGCCCTGGAGGAGCTGCCCGAGCTCGCGCCCCTGGCCCAGGCGGTGGCGCGGCGATTCGAGGGCGTGCCCGGCTCGGCCGAGGAAGGCCCGGGCCAGCCCTGGCAGGACGCCTTCGTGCTGCAGGAGGGCCGGCCCGACGCCGTGACGCTTCTGGCGCGCGGCGCGGCCATGCCCGGGCAGATGCGGCTGCTCGTCTTCGACGACATCACCGAGGTCGTCTCCGCGCAGCGCGCGCAGGCCTGGGCCGAGGTGGCGCGGCGCCTGGCGCACGAGATCAAGAACCCGCTCACTCCGATCCAGCTCTCGGCGGAGCGGCTGCAGCACAAGCTCGAGTCGCGCCTGGAGGGGGCCGACCGCGCCCTGCTCGCGCGCAGCGTGGAGACCATCGTCGTGCAGGTCGAGGCCATGAAGGCCCTGGTCAACGAGTTTCGCGATTTCGCCCGGCTGCCCTCGGCACAACAGGCCCCGCTCTCGCTCAACGACACCGTCACCGAGGTGCTTGGCCTGTACGGCCAGCAGCAGGAGCAGGGGCTGCTGCGCGCGCGGCTCGAGCCCGGCCTGCCTCTGGTGATGGGGGACGCCACGCAACTGCGCCAGGTGGTGCACAACCTCGTGCAGAACGCGCTCGATGCGGTGGCCGGGCGCAGCGGCGGCGAGGTCACCGTCAGCACCTCGGTGGCGCACGTGCCGCCCCGCGGCGCCGCGACTGTCGCGACGGCGGATCCGGCCGCACCGGCCGCACCGGCCCCCGTGGTGCGGCTGGTGGTCACCGACAACGGCCCGGGCTTTGCCGAGCACGTGCTCAAGCGCGCCTTCGAGCCTTACGTCACCACCAAGCCGCGTGGCACCGGGCTCGGGCTGGCAGTGGTCAAGAAGATCGCCGACGAGCACGGTGCGCGCTTGCGCGTGTCCAATGCCCAGGCCGGCACCGACCCCCTCGCACCACGGACCGGCGCGAGGGTTTCGCTATCATTTTCGTCCCTGCAGCCTCCGGACGACGGCCCCGTCACCCGGCGGGCGTGAGGTCGACCCCGCAACCTCACGCCCGCATCCCCCTATGGCAACCATCCTTGTAGTGGACGACGAGCTCGGCATCCGGGCCCTGCTCTCCGAGATCCTGACCGACGAAGGCCACACCATCGAGCTGGCCGAGAACGCGGCCCAGGCGCGGGCCGTGCGAGAGCGCATTCGTCCTGATCTGGTGCTGCTCGACATCTGGATGCCCGATGTGGACGGCATCACGCTGCTCAAGGAGTGGGCCGGGGGCGGGCTGCTGACGATGCCGGTCATCATGATGAGTGGCCACGGCACCATCGATACCGCCGTGGAGGCCACGCGCTTCGGCGCGGTGGCCTTCCTCGAGAAGCCCATCACGCTGCAAAAGCTGCTGCGCGCCGTGGATCAGGCTCTCGCACGCCCGGGCGCATCCGCGCCCCGCCCAGCCGGCATGGGCGAGGCACGGGCCGAGCCGGGCGCCGCAGGCGGTGCGCGCGCGCCCGCGGGCGCAGCCGCCGAGCCGGCCGGCTTGCCCCTGCCGGTCATCCAGGGCCTGTTGCCCCGACAGAGCTTCGAGCTCGACCGCCCGCTGCGCGAGGCGCGCGACGCCTTCGAGAAGAGCTACTTCGAGTTCCACCTCGCCAAGGAGAACGGCTCGATGACCCGCGTGGCAGAAAAGACCGGCCTGGAGCGCACGCACCTGTACCGCAAGCTCAAGCAGCTTGGGGTGGACCTCTCCCGCAACAAGCGCGGCGGCGGCAGCTGAGAGGGCGCCCCGGCGGCACCTCGCCCGGGGCCCTGCGCTATACTGGGCGGCTGAGGCCAAGTAGCTCAGTCGGTAGAGCAGCGGATTGAAAATCCGCGTGTCGGTGGTTCGATTCCGCCCTTGGCCACCATACAAATC
>JBJTVI010000291.1:0-3837 GCA_046081145.1 Rubrivivax sp. | reverse complement strand
CTTGACCATCCGCGGGCCGGGCCGGCGGTCTTCGCGTGGCTCCTTGTCCTTCTCCGGGATCGGGCGCCACAGCACCAGCAGCTTGCCGATGTGCTGAACCGGGGCAGCACCGAGCCGCTCCGTGAGCGCGGCGAGCATCGCCTCGCGCGTGTCGCGCGCATCGGCGAACACGCGCACCTTGATCAGGCCGTGGGCGCTGAGGGCGGCGTCCGTCTCGCGCACCACGGCATCGGTCAGGCCGTCGGCACCCACCGCCACCACGGGCTGCAGGTGGTGCGCCTGCGCGCGGTGGGCGCGGCGCTCGGTGGGGGTCAGGGCGAGAGCGGTCATCGACGTATTATCCGCGCCCCATGAAGAGCAAGAGCAAGCGAGTCAACCGAGCCTGGCTGAACGACCACCTCACCGACCCCTACGTCAAGCTGGCGCAGAAGGAGGGGTACCGGGCGCGAGCGGCCTACAAGTTGAAGGAGATCGACGAGACGCTCAAGCTCGTGCGCCCGGGGCAGGTGGTGGTGGATCTCGGCGCCGCCCCCGGAGCCTGGAGCCAGTACCTGCGCCGGCGCTTCGCCCCCGAGGGGGCGGCCGCCGGCGAGCTGCCGGGCACCCTGATCGCGCTGGACCTGCTGCCCGTGGAGCCCATCGAGGGCGTGCAGTTCATCCAGGGCGATTTCCGGGAGGGTGAGGTGCTGGCCGAGCTCGAGTCTGCGCTGGCCGGCCGCCGGGTGAACCTCGTCGTGTCGGACATGGCGCCCAACCTCTCCGGGGTGGCTGCCTCCGACGCCGCCCGCATGGCCAACCTCGTGGAGCTGGCGGTCGAGTTCGCCCTGCGCCACCTCGTGCCTGAGGGGGCCCTGGTGTGCAAGGCGTTCCACGGCAGCGGCTACAGCCAGCTCGTCAAGCTGTTCAAGGAGAGCTTCCGGGTGGTCAAGCCGATCAAGCCCAAGGCCTCGCGTGACCGCTCGGCCGAGACCTTCCTGGTGGGAATAGGGCCCAAGCCGGCTCCGGCCTGAGCGCGGGCAGGCCGCTCGGTCGCCGGATTTGGGGGTGTTTCGCCGTCGCCACGTATTCCCAGGGGTCACCCTTGCGTGGTCTACACTCATCCCCATATCCGGGTAAAGCCTGAGAGGGTCGCGTCGACTCCGCCAGGCGGTGCAGCCCCAAGGAGGCTCGGTGAACAATCAGTGGTTTTCCAAGGTCGCGGTGTGGCTGGTGATCGCCCTCGTGCTGTTCACCGTCTTCAAGCAGTTCGACCGCGGGATGGCCGTGGGCAACCAGATCGGTTATTCCGAGTTCCTCGACGAGGTACAGGCCAAGCGCATCAAGCAGGCCATCCTGGAGGAAAAGCCCGGCGGCGGCACCGAGATCACGGCCTTCACGGTGGACGACAAGCGCCTGCGCGTCACCGCCACCTACCTCGACCGTGGCCTGGTCGGCGACCTGCGCGCCAACGGCGTGAAGTTCGACGTCAAGCAGCGCGAGGAGCCCTCGCTCCTGATGAGCCTGCTGGTGAGCTGGGGCCCGATGCTGCTGCTGATCGGCGTGTGGATCTACTTCATGCGCCAGATGCAAGGCGGCGGGCGCGGTGGCGCCTTCAGCTTCGGCAAGAGCAAGGCCCGCATGCTCGATGAGGCCAACAACACCACCACCTTCGCCGACGTCGCGGGCTGCGACGAGGCCAAGGAGGAGGTCAAGGAGCTCGTCGACTTCCTGAAGGACCCGCAGAAGTTCCAGAAGCTCGGCGGCCGCATCCCGCGTGGCGTGCTGCTCGTGGGCCCCCCGGGCACCGGCAAGACGCTGCTGGCCAAGGCCATCGCCGGCGAGGCCAAGGTGCCGTTCTTCAGCATCAGCGGCTCCGACTTCGTCGAGATGTTCGTCGGCGTGGGCGCGGCGCGCGTGCGCGACATGTTCGAGCAGGCCAAGAAGAGCGCGCCCTGCATCATCTTCATCGACGAGATCGACGCCGTCGGCCGCCACCGCGGCGCCGGCCTGGGCGGCGGCAATGACGAGCGCGAGCAGACGCTGAACCAGATGCTCGTCGAGATGGACGGCTTCGAGACCAACCTCGGGGTCATCGTGATGGCCGCGACCAACCGGCCCGACATCCTCGACCCCGCGCTGCTGCGCCCGGGCCGCTTCGACCGCCAGGTCTACGTGACGCTGCCCGACGTGCGCGGCCGAGAGCAGATCCTGGGCGTTCACATGCGCAAGGTGCCGGTGGGCCAGGACATCCGCGCCGACATCCTGGCGCGCGGCACGCCGGGCTTCAGCGGCGCCGACCTCGCCAACCTGGTCAACGAGGCGGCACTGTTCGCCGCGCGGCGCAACGCCCGCGTGGTGGAGATGGTCGACTTCGAGAAGGCCAAGGACAAGATCATGATGGGCCCCGAGCGGAAGTCCATGGTCATGCCCGAGGAGGAGCGCAAGAACACGGCCTACCACGAGGCCGGCCACGCGCTGGTGGCGCGCCTGATGCCCAAGACCGACCCCGTGCACAAGGTCACCGTCATCCCGCGCGGCCGCGCCCTGGGCGTGACCATGCAGCTGCCCGAGGGCGACCGCTACAGCATGGACAAGGAGCGCATGCTCTCCACCATCTCGGTGCTCTTCGGCGGGCGCATCGCCGAGGAGGTGTTCATGAACCAGATGACCACCGGCGCCTCCAACGACTTCGAGCGTGCCACGCAGCTCGCGCGCGACATGGTGATGCGCTACGGCATGACCGACGAGCTCGGGCCGATGGTCTACGCCGAAAACGAGGGCGAGGTGTTCCTGGGCCGCTCGGTCACGAAGACGACCAACATGTCCGAGGCGACCATGCAGAAGGTCGACACCGAGGTGCGCCGCATCATCGATGCCCAGTACGGCGTGGCCCGTCGCCTCATCGAGGACCACAAGGACAAGATGCACGCGATGGCGCGCGCGCTGCTGGAGTGGGAGACCATCGACAGCGATCAGATCGACGACATCATGGCCGGCAAGCCCCCGCGCCCGCCCAAGGACTGGACCTCCCAGCCCCCGCGCAGCAGCGGCGGGCCCTCGGCTCCCGTCTCCCCGGCTGACAGCGCCCCCGCGGCCGCCTGAGGTTGAGCCGCCAGCACTTCGGCACCGACGGCATCCGGGGCGCCGTCGGCCGCGCGCCCATCACCCCTGATTTCATGCTGCGCCTGGGGCACGCGGTGGGCCGCGTGCTCAAGCGCGAGTCGGCCCGGCCCTCGGTGGTGATCGGCAAGGACACGCGGCTGTCGGGCTACATGATCGAGTCGGCCCTCGAGGCCGGCTTTGCCTCTGCCGGCGTGGATGTGCTGCTCAGCGGTCCGTTGCCCACGCCTGGCGTGGCCTACCTCACCCGCGCGCTGCGCCAAGACCTCGGCGTGGTCATCAGCGCCTCGCACAACCCCTACCACGACAACGGTGTCAAGTTCTTCTCCGCCAGCGGTGAGAAGCTGCCCGACGCGTGGGAGCTGGCGGTGGAGCAGGCTCTGAACGAACCCGCCCAGTGGGTGGACTCCGCGGGCCTCGGCCGTGCACGTCGCATCGACGACGCCGCCGGGCGCTACACCGAGTTCTGCAAGAGCACCTTTCCGAACGCGCTCTCGCTGCGCGGTATGAAGCTGGTGGTGGACGCCGCGCATGGTGCGGCCTACCACGTGGCGCCCGATGTCTTCCACGAGCTCGGCGCGCAGGTGCACACCATCGGCTGCAAGCCCGACGGCATGAACATCAACGACGGCGTGGGTGCCACGGCACCCCAGGCCCTGGTGCAGGCCGTGCGCGAGCACGGTGCCGACTACGGCATCGCGCTGGACGGCGACGCCGACCGGCTGCAGATGGTGGACG
>JBJTVI010000290.1:0-2348 GCA_046081145.1 Rubrivivax sp. | reverse complement strand
GGCGGCAGGAAGGCATCGACATCGGCCTGCGCGGGCATGTCCACGCGCTCGTAGGCGTGGGTGAGGATGAAGCCGTCCATGCACACCATCACCGGCATCGAGAGCTCCTCGCCGAGCTTGAAGGCCTGGATGTGCAGGTCCAGCGCTTCCTGGTTGTGCGCGGCGAAGAGTTGCAGCCAGCCGCAGTCGCGCTGGCTCATGCTGTCGCTGTGGTCGTTCCAGATGTTGATCGGCGCGCCGATCGCGCGGTTGGCCACCGTCATCACGGTCGGCAGGCCGAGCCCGCTGGCGTTGTAAATCGCCTCGGCCATGAACAACAGGCCCTGGCTCGCGGTGGCGGTGTAGGTGCGCGCACCGGCGGCGCTGGCGCCGATGGCCACGCTCATCGCCGCGAACTCGCTCTCGACGTTGATGAATTCGCAAGGCGAGAGCGTGCCGTCCTTCACCGGTTCGCCCAGGCCCTCGACGATGTGCGTCTGCGGCGAGATCGGGTAGGCGCAGATGACCTCGGGGCGCGCGAGCGCCACGGCTTCCGCCACGGCGCGCGAGCCTTCGATCTGGCGCGTGGTGTGTCCCGGGCTAGGAGTCTGCGCGGCAGAAGCCGCCCAGCCTCCTAGCCTGCAGCTGTACGCACGGCTCCCCCGAGCCCCCTCCGAGAGGGAGCTCCAGCGTGTTGGACCGCACCCTCCAGCCTCCCTCCGCGAGGGAGGCTCCAGTCAGTCTGACGTCCGTCCCGCCGCTGTTCAGCTTGCGCGGAGCGCCGCCATGCGCCGCAGGTTCAGCGCCATGCACACGAGCTTCCACTCGGCTCGCACCCGGTGCAGCCCCCGCAGGCTGAATTGCCGGAACCCCAGCACGTTCTTGATCCAGCCGTTGGGCGGCTCGGCGATCCACTTGCGCTTGCGGTAGGCCGCTCGTCCTTCGTCGGTCTGCAGCTTGGCGGCCATCGCTGCGGTGTGCGGGTACCGCTGGGCATCGATCTGGGCGTGCAGCTTGCCCTCGCGGCCCAGCGCTACCACCACTTCGATCGGTGCGCGCTTGAGGTTGCCTTCGCTGCGGTAGCCCGCATCGGCCAAGCCCAGTTCGGGCAGTTTGCCCAGGTTGTCGCCCACCGCCTGGATCATCGGCAGCAGCCAGTTCGCATCCGGCGCGACGTTGTCCAACTCGGCCGCCACGATGATGTGCGCGGCCTCGTCCACCGCGGTTTGCGCGTTGTACGCCGCATCGAACCCGCCGCCGGCTCGCTTCATGATGCGGCTGTCCGGGTCGGTGAAGTTCTCCTGCGCCCTGTCCTCAGGTACGCCGAACTCGCGCTTGTAGCGCCCGCCCTTGGGCTTGCCATCCGGGCCTCGGGGACGCCGGTCGTCGTCGTCGCTGCGGCCGCGTTCGCGATCGGCTTCGCGCTGGCGTTGCTCCAGGCGTTCTCGGGCCTCGCGGATGGCCGCCAGCCGTGTCTCGCGTCGTTCGATCTCGGCGGGCAGGTCCAACCCCGGCTCGTTGACTTCGGACTCGTCGGTGGCCTTGGCACGCGCCAGCAGCGCATCGATCTGCGCCTTGAGCTCGACCTCGGCCTGCTGCATGCGCTCGTAGCTCATCGCCTTGTGGCGGCTGGCGTTGGCCTTGAGCTTGGTGCCGTCGATGGCCACCGTGCCCAGCTTGACCAGGCCCATCTCCCGGGCGAGCTTGACCACCTGCACGAACAGATCCGACAGCTCCTTCAGATGGAAGGCCCTGAAGTCGCAGATCGTGCGGTGGCGCGGGAAGTTGCCCGCCGCCAGCATCCGAAATGCCAGATCCTCATGCAGCCGGCGCTCGATCTTGCGCGAGCTGAACACACCCGTGGCGTAGGCGTACACCAGCACCTTGACCATCATCGCCGGGTGGAACGGCTGGTTGCGCGAGCCACCACCCTCGTAGCGGGCGTAGAACGCCTTGAGGTCCAGCGCGTCAACCGTGTCGTTGACAAAGTGGCCCACGTGGCCTGCTGGCAGCCAGTCTTGCGGCGCCGCCGGCAGCAGCATCACTTGGTCAGGTTCGTAGGGGCGATAGCTTCCAGCCATGTCCCATCAACGCATGCGCCATCCGCTGCGGCATCAGGAACTACCCGGTTCTGCCGCGCAGACTCCTAGAGACCCAAGACCGAGCCCTGGCCCAGCGCGTGGCCCGGGAGATCGACCACCAGCGCCAGCGTGGCGCACTCAGGCAGGTGGTGATCCCGCCATGCCCTGAGGAACTGGTGCGCCTGCGCGAAGCCTTGCAGGCCAGCGAGCCCGACCTGACCGAAGTGGCGCGCATCGCCAGCAGCGACGTGGCGATGGCCGCCGTGCTGCTGCGCAACGCCAACAGCG
>JBJTVI010000289.1:0-11990 GCA_046081145.1 Rubrivivax sp. | reverse complement strand
GAACCGATCACGCCGCAGCCGGGCCGACAGCTGTCAGGCCAGTGCCTCTGCGGCGAGGTGGCCTACACCGTGGCCGACGACTTCGCCTACGCACTGAACTGCCACTGCTCCAACTGCCGGCGCGCCACCGGCTCGGCCTTCAAGGCCTTTGCCGGCATCGCAAGCGAGCGGCTCACCCTCACCCGCGGCGCGGACAGCCTGAGGCTCTACGGCGAAGGCCCGAACCACGACGCGCGCTGCGCCACCTGCGGCTCGCTGCTGTACTCGGTGGTGCGGGACGGCACCTTCGTGCACCTCACGCTGGGCACGCTCACCGATGCGCCCAGCGTGCAGCCCTCGGCCCACATCTTCGTCGGCTCCAAGGCGCCGTGGTTCACCATCACGGACGCCCTGCCCCAGCACACGGAATTTGGCTGAGCAGGGCTCAGCCTAAAGCCCGGGCGTCCCGGGCAGCCTGGGGTGCCTGCGGCGTATGGGGTGCCTGGTCCCGGTAGGGCGCGCACAACTGCTCCACGTAGCGCTGGTGGCCCGAAAGTCCCGCCACCGTGCGCTGCACCTTCACCTGGATGTCGCCCAGGAAGCGCCTGAGCTCCTCGCGCCCCATCAGGTCGGCCACGGGGTGGTAGCGCTGCGGCGTGAGGCCCTGCCCCATCATCACCTGCACCCAGGAGTTCTCCGCAAAGAGCTCGTCGCTCGGCCGGAACACGCGCGCGGTCTGCCGGAAGAGCTCGATGCGGTGGCGCAGCGTGGGCAGGATGTCCATCTCGCGCACATGCTTCCACAGCGCCGAGTCGGTGCGCTCGTTCACGTGGTAGTGCAGCACGATGAAGTCTCGGATGTGCTCCAGGTCCCGCTTGGACTGCAGGTTGAATTCGTCCACGTCGGCCTGCTGTACGCCTCCGGCCGGGAACATCTGGCACAGGCGGATGGCCGCACGCTGGATCATGTGGATGCTGGTGGATTCCAGCGGCTCGACGAAGCCGCCGGCCAGCCCCACCGCGATGCAGTTGCGCGCCCACACCTGGTTGCGCTGCCCGGGCAGGAAGCGGATGACGCGCGGCTGGGTCAGCAGCTCACCTTCGACGTTACGACGCAGCATCTCCGGCGCGTCGGCATCGCTGAGCTCCTTGCTGCTGTAGACCAGCCCGTTGCCCACGCGGTGCTGCAGCGGGATGCGCCACTGCCAGCCGAAGGGGTGCGCGATGGAGCGGGTGTAGGGCCAGGCCTCGCGCACGGACGCGGTTTGCACGGCTACCGCCCGGTCGCAAGGCAGCCAGTACGACCAATCCTCGTAGCCCACGCCCAGCGTCTCGCCCAGCAGCAGCGAGCGAAAGCCCGTGCAATCGATGAAGAGGTCGCCCTCGATGCGGCTGCCGTCTTCCATGTGCAGCCCGGCGATGTCGCCCGCGCGGTCGGCGCCCGCCTCGGGCCCGTGCTGCAGCACCATGGCGATCTTGCCCTCGATGCGCTGCACGCCGTAACTTTCGCTCATCGCACGCAGGAACCGGGCGTAGCGCCCCGCATCGAGGTGGTAGGCGTAGTTCAGGCCGCCGTTGGGCACATGGCCGAAGCGGTTCGCAAAGGCCGCCACCGTCTCGGGGTTGTAGTCGGTGTAGGTACGGGAGAGGCCCTCGGTGCGGCCCTTGATCCAGAAGTGCTGGAAGCCTGCGCTCCAGTGGTCGTTGCCCGTCGAGCCAAAGGAGTGGAAGTAGTTCTCGCCGATGTTCTTCCAGCCCTCGAAGTGGATGCCGAGCTTAAAGGTGGCGTTGGTGGCGGCCATGAACTCGGCCTCGTTGATCCCCAGCAGGTTGTGGAAGGTAAGCAGCGCCGGGATGGTGGCTTCGCCCACGCCGACGGTTCCGATCTCCTCGGACTCGACCAGCTTGATGTCGAGCTGCTTGCCTAGCAGCTTGCTCATCAGCGCGGCCATCATCCAGCCGGCGGTGCCGCCGCCGGCAATGACGACGCGGTGGAAGGACTTCAGGGGGGTGTTCATCGCTTGAGTTGGTTGAGGAGTTGCGTGCGGGCCTGCCGCGAAAGGTTTTCGTCGATGGGTCCCAGCAGCCCGCGGGCCGCCTCGGGGATGTGGGCCCACGTCGCGGCGTCCGCTCCGAAGACGAAGTGCTGGAAGTGGTGCGCCCAGATGCGCCGCTCCCGCTGCGGCAGGTCACGCATCGTCATCAGCGCCAGGCGCAGTGCGCTCAGCGGCGAGTCGATGTAGTCGGGAGTCTGGCGCCACCAGGCGTTGATGAGAAGGTTCACCGCCTCCAGCCCTTCGACATGGTGGAACCACATGCTCGGGATGAAGAGCGCGTCGCCCGGCTCCAGCACCGCCTGCTCGCCGGCCTCCCAGGCCTGCGCAAAGCGCGGGAAGCGCTCCAGGTCGGGCTCGAGGAAGTCGACCAGGCTGACCGGCTGCCCGGCCGGCGTAGGGTCGAGCGGCCCCACGTAGAGGTTGTGGATCTGCTCGGGCGGAAAGACCGTGAAGCGGCGCCGGCCCGCCGCCACGATGGCGAAGTTGTCCGGCAGGTCGTAGTGGGCGGCGATACGCGTGCGGTTGCCCAGCCACAGGCTCACCAGCGCATCGCGCGCGCCCAGGCCGATCCCGTTGGCCTGCAGGAACCCCGGCAGCACCGCCTCCACCGTGGTGGAGCCCACGTACAGGGCAGGTGGCTCGGTCGTTTGCGCCAGGCCCAGCAGCCCGGTGAGCACCTGGTCGAGCGTGGCCGCGTGGCGGCGGAAGTTGAAGCTGCTCAGCGTGTCGTCGGCATAGAACACGCGGCCGCGCTCTTGGGGAGCCAGCTCGAAGAGCGTCATGCGCACGCCGTTGTAGAAGCCCATCAGGTAGCGGGCCAGCTCCACCTCGGACTGGCGCGCGGCTTGCACGACCGGCCAATGCGCGAAGGCCCCGCGCACGACGAAGGGGCGGTCGGCGCCCAGCAGCTCGTCCGGCAGCGCCTCGGGCTCGAAGGGCCCGGCCCAGGCGGGGACTTCTCGCATCGGGCTTCAGCGGCGCGAGGCGCGCTCGGCCAGCACAGTCAGCTGCGACAACGAGGCGATCTGCATGTAGATGGGCAGCAGCAGGCCTTCGCGCGACAGGGCCTCCAGGGCCGCCCCGGGCAAGTCAGCCAGCCGTTCCTCGTTGACGGTGTACAGACCGCTGAGGCGGCTCTGCTCGCCGCTGGGCATCTCGAAGTCGAGCACGAAGGGCTCGAGCAACTGATGGCTCGTCAGTGCCTCGATGAAGAGGGGCAGATGCTGGGCCTGGGCGTGCAGCTGCTCCATCAGCTCGACGGCACGCTCGAGGTATTCGCTGAAGCCGCCATGGGGCATGAAGAGCGCCGTGCCGACCTCTCCTTCCTGCGGCTGCACGATGCGAGGGCTGTCCAGGTCGATGTGCAGCTGAAGCGTGTCATCGAAGGCGCGGCCGATCAGGAAGGGATCGCGCTGCAGGGCCATCGGCACCACGGGGGCGTCCCAACCTGTGGGGGTCAGGAAGAGGTTTTGCCCCTCCTCGAGCCCGAACAGGGCGATCGGTTGGAATCCGACATCACCCTCCACGAGCTGGAAGACGATGGGGAAATGCGCCTGCAGCTGGCGAAACTCGGCCGGCAGGGCCAGGGCGTACTGTCGCGCGTCGCCCAGTGCCGCCGAGCGCCCGGTATGGATGCGCAGGTCACGGTGCGTGATGTTGTCGAGCAGGACGGGGCGGGTCATGTCGCGGTCTTGTGGAGGTGATCGATCAAGCTGCGATGGCCGGGCAGCCCGGCGACGAGCCGACGGGCCAGCCGAGCGGCCTCTTCGAAGCAGGCCTGCGCCGCCTGCAGTCTGGCACCGGGCACGGCCAGGGCGTCTGGGCGAAAACCCATGCCGTAGAGCACGTAGTGGTAACTGGCGGCCGGAAAGACCTCGTCGATGCGGCCGAAGTCATGCCGCGCGGGTGCCCGCAGCCGCCACATCGGCAGCAGTTCGCGCAGGCGGGCGGGCCAGCTTGCAGGGTCACGGTGCGCGCGCAAGTAGGCGCTGTCGTCGCGGCGGCTCAGCACATAGTGCAGCTTCAGGAAGTCGATGACCCGCGCCCAGCGGTAGCTGAAGTCGTCGTTGAAGCGCCGGGCCACCGCGTCCATGCTGTCTCTCGTCATCGGCAGCTCGTCGCACAGCCGTTGCGCCGAGAGCTCCACCAGGGCGAGCGCCGATGCCTCCAAAGGCTCGATGAATCCCGAGGACAGGCCAATGGCCACGCAGTTGCGCACCCAGAATTGCTGGCGCCATCCCGGGTCGTAGCGGATCACGCGTGGGGTGGGCCGCTCGGCCGGGGCGCCGGTGGTGTCGAGGTAGGCCTGCAGCGCCGCAAGGGCTTGGTCCTCGCCGGCGTGCGCACGTGAGAACACGCAGCCCACGCCGCGTCGCGAGGGCAGGCCGATGTCCCAGATCCAGCCCTTGGCCCAGGCGGTGGCCACGGTGCAGGTGGCCACGGGCGCATCGGGCCTGGAGTAAGGAACCTGCACCGCCAGAGCCGCGTCGTTGAACAGCACCTCGCGCTCGCTCTTCAGCGGCACCCCGAAGTGCTGGCCGATCAGGCGGGATGGAAGCCCGGAGCAATCGATGAAGAGGTCGGCGCCCAGTTCACCGTGCGCGCGCGTCCGGAGGGCGGCAATGTCGCCGTTGTCATGGGAGAGCACCTCATCGACATGGTCGACCAGGTGGTGGACGCCCAGGCTGCTGCACGCGTGCTCGCGCAGCATCTTGCCGAACCGCCCTGCGTCGAAATGGTAGGCGTAGTTGGCGACGGCACCGAACTCCGGTGTCTGCATCTGCCTGGGTGCACGGCCGGCTTCGCAGACTTGAACCGAGGGGCTGACGACATCCGCGAAGGGGCGCGAGTCCCGCATGGCCAGCCAGGCCTGAACCAGGTCGGTCTCGCCGTGTCCGACCGGCAGCATGAACGGGTGGTAGTAGCGGTCACCCTGCGCGCCGGGCGCACCGCGCATCCATCCGTCGAAACGCGAGCCTTGCTTGAAGGCCACGTCGCAGTCGCGCACGAAGGCCGACTCCGACAGCCCGATGCGGCGCAGCGTGTCTCGCATCGACGGCCAGGTGCCTTCGCCCACGCCGATGATGGGCACCTCGCTGGATTCGACCACCGTGATGTGCAGCTCGGGATGCTCGCTGGCCAGCAGCCCCGCCACGAGCCAGCCGGCCGAGCCTCCACCGAGCACCACCACCTTGCGCAGACGGTCGTTCAAGATCTCGTCCCCGTACACATTGCCACCACCGCGCCCGAGCCGAGCGCGCCTCGAGCGCTCGTCGGCAGCGGACCCCCCATCTTGCCGGACCCCAACGGAAACGGGCCGGACTGAGCCGGCCCTGGAACACGCGAGCAAGAACCGGCGCCCTGGGCGCCGCAGCCCCCGTCAGAACTTGTAGCGCGCGCCGATGATGAACCGGCGACCCAGCTGAGTCACCGAGCCTATCTGGTTCTCGTTGCGCATGTGCGTGCGCACATAGGCATCGGTCAGGTTGATGGCGTCCAACTGGAAGCGCAGGTTCTTGTCGAAGTTGTAGCCCAGGCTCAGGTCGAACTGCCCGTAGGGCTCCACGTAGAGCGGCTGCGCGCCTTCCGCCCCGCCGAAGTTGGCCACCAGGAACTTGCCTCGCCAGTTGTAGGCCAGGCGCGCACTGAAGACCGCGTTCTCGAAGAAGCCCACGAGGTTGCCGGAGTCACCCATCCCGACCAGCACGTCACTCTGTGCGCCCGCCTTCTTGTCGTCGTAGTTGAGGTCCGATCGCACCTTGGTGAAGTTCGCCGACGCCCCGAATCCGCTCTTGCCGAAGATGTGCTGCGCGTTGAACTCGATGCCGTTGATCTTGCTGGTGCGCTGGTTGTTCTCGAAGGTGCCGAGCTGGAACACCAGCAACGGATCGGTCGGCTGGCCGGTGATGACCTTGTTGACGGCGTCCACTCCCGGAGCATTGGCGAGGTTGGCAAAGATGTACTGGCGGATGCACCCCGAGTCGTTGGCGGCACACTTGCCCGCCGAGATGGCTTGCCGGTAGTAGGCGCCACCGATGGGCGTACGCAGCTCGTAGGGACTGCGGGCGGCGATGACGGGCGCGTTGTAGTCCTTGATGGACTTGGTGAAGTAGCTCGCCGCCACGTAGCTGCCCTTGGCGTAGTAGTGCTCGGCCGCGAAGTCCCAGTTGGTGGACTGCAGCGGCTTGAGGTCGGGGTTGCCCACCGAGCCGGTGCCACCGTCGATGCGCGCCAGGCCGTTCAGGGTCTGGCCGCCCTGGATGGCCGTCCACCCCGGCCGGCCGATGGTCTTGCCATGGCTGATGCGCAGCTTGGTGTCGATCGTCAGGTCGGCACTCCAGTCTATGGAGGGCAGCACGTAACCATAGCTCCCCTCGCGCATGGCCGACTTGGTGCCGCTGAAGGTGATCGGCAACTCGTTGTCCGCCACCCAGCGCACGGCCGTCGGGATCGACTCCACACTCGGGGACTTCACCTGGGTGCGCTCGTAGCGCAGGCCCACGGAGAGGTCCATCGGTACCGGCGCATCCCAGGCCACGCTGTACTGGCCAAACAGCGCCTGTGACCTCTCCGTCGTGCGGAAGTCGTCCTTGAAGTCGAACGAGGCCTTCAGCAGGGCGTCGGAGCCCAGCGCCTTGATGGCCGCGGCGCGTACCGCATCGAAATCGAAGCCGAAGAACTGGTTGAACAGCCGCGGGTCATTCGAGCCCGGGATGCTGCTGAAGTACTTGCTGATGGAGTCGGCGCGCCAGATGTTGTCCGGCATCGCAGCGGGACCCCCGCCCGCCCCGGCTCCCCAGGAGTCGCGCTGCACGTTGGCAAAGGCCGAGCGGTTCTTCACCTCGGTGAAGGACAGGCCGAAGTCCAGGCTGCTGTCGCCGCCGATCTTCCAACTGCCCTTGGTCTGCACCTGGTTGACTTCGTTCTTCTGGTAGCTGTTGCCGAAGACCGAACCCTGCAGCTCCTGCAGGGCCGGGTTCAGCGCGCCGCCCACGATGTTGAGCACCGGGAACTTCTGGCTGAAGTCCACGTAGGTGTCGCCACGGTTAAGCGAAGCAGTGCCCAGCACCACGTTCGTGCCCAGCGGGCTGTCGGCTCCCGAGGTGGCCGACGAGCTGTGCGCATCGAGGTCGAAGGTCAGCGCATTGGTCGGCTTCCACTTGAGGTTCAGTCCGACCTGCTGGTTCTTCACCCGGGTCTGGATGGCCGAGCCGCCCATCGCGACGTCGGAGTTGCTCATCTTCTCGCCGTAGATGATGGGCGAGGAGGGCGAGCCGGTCTGGTACTCGCCGAACTGTCCGCCGTAGTTGAACCAGGCAGAGATGTCGTTGCGCCGCTGGCGGAACTTCTGCTCCGACATCACGAAGTCCAGTGTCACCACCATATCCTTCGTGGGCTTGACCTGCAGCACCGCCTGTCCATTGAGCCGCTCGCGGTGCACCCCGGTGAAGGAGTAATTCAGGTTCTGCGGGACGCTGTAGATGGAGTTGGCGGCCGGGCGGTTCTTGATCGCATTCCACGAAGCCGGCGGCAGGCCACCCCAGGCCGCGTTGCCCCCGCCCCAGTCGTTGTCCGTGATGCCGCTGAAGGTCTTCCAGCCGCTCGTCACAGCCGCCTGCGAGTAGCCGGAATCGCGCACCTGGTAGGTGCCCATCAGCGCAATGCCGAGGGTTCCGTCGCTCGACTGCGTGCTGTAGATGCCGCTGAGTTCGGGTGTGGCCTTCTTGCCCTGCTGCTCCAGCGGCACGCGGCGCGCCGTCTCGTCGTTGACGAGCTTGACGCCGAGCTGCGCGACGGTCCCCTTGATGTCGAAGGGGCGCTGCGTGCGCACGTTCACGGTGGCTCCCATGCCGCCCGTGGGGCTGTCCGCTCGGCTGGTCTTGTAGACCTCCAGCGCCGCGATTCCGTCGGAGGCGAGGTTGGAGAAGTCGAACGAACGCGAGCTCGGCGCACCGCCGTCGAAGCTCGAGCCCGGCATCTGGCGCCCATTGAGCAGCACGAGGTTGAAATCCGGGCCCATGCCGCGCACGGTGATGCGGGTGCCCTCGCCGTTGCTGCGCTCGATGGACACGCCGCTGATGCGGCTCAGCGACTCCGCCAGGTTGGTGTCGGGAAACTTGCCGATGTCCTCGGCCACGATGCCATCCACCAGGCCGCGGCCCAGGCGCTTGAGCTCCACCGACGTCTCCAGCGCCTGGCGGATGCCGGTCACGGTGACGGTCTCGGTTGCCGGGGGGCCCTCCTTCCTGACCTCCTGGGCGTGGGCTGCCATGGATCCGAGCAACACGCCGCACGCGGCAACCAGCGGATTCAGTCGGAACTGGGGGGCACGGGAACGTGCTTGGGGTCGCATGCGAGGTCTCCGAAGAACGACAAGGGAGGTATCCAGAAGTTTGAAAGCGCTTTCATTTTCTTGTGCCAACATCGCTGAAACCGCTTTCAAACGTGAGGATAGGAAATTTGGGCGCTTTCCACAAGCGTGGCGGCGGGCGGTGAAAACCCTGGGTCTGCCGCACGCCTACACTCCCGCCCGATCACCCGTGGAGCACGCCTCATGCCCCGCAGCAGGACTGCCGCCCCCCCCACAGCGGCCACTTCAGATGATGGTCCCGTCACCCTGCAGCAGGTGGCGCAGGCCGCAGGCGTTTCGGCCAGCACGGTGTCGCGCATCCTCAACGGTACGGCCGTGGTGAGCCCGGAGAAGAAGCAGGCCGTCGACGAGGCGATCGCGCTGCTGGGCTTTGTGCCCAACCCGGTCGCCCGCGGCCTGGCGGGCGGCCGTACGCTCAGCGTGGGGGTGGTCACGCAGTCGATCGACAGCCCCTTCTACGGGGTGGCCCTGCGCGGCATCGAGGTCGAGCTCGATCGGGCCGGTTACAGCCCCCTGTTCGTGAGCGGCCACTGGAACGCGACCGAGGAGGCGCGCTGCATCGACATGCTGCGCTCCCGCCGGGTGGACGGCATCATCGTGCTCACCGGGCGGCTCAGCGATGCCGCGCTGAAGCAGACGGCCCGTTCGCTGCCGGTGGTCGTCACCGGGCGCAAGCTCAAGGCGCCCAACCTCTTCAGCCTGGACTTCGACAACTTCGAAGGCGCCCGGCTCGCCACCGAGCACCTCACGGCCCTCGGGCACCGGCGCATCGCCTTCGTCGCGGGCAACGCCGAACACCCGGACGCCATCGAACGCCTGCGCGGCTACCGGGCCGGGCTCGAGGCGGCCGGCATCGCCTTCGATGCGCAACTCGTCTCGCCCGGCCTCTTCCACGAGGAAAGCGGCATGCTGGCCACCGAGCACCTGCTGGACACCCGCCAGCGCTTCACGGCGCTCTTCGCCGCCAACGACCAGATGGCGCTGGGCGCCTGCCTGGCACTGCAGCGCCGCTCGCTGCGGGTGCCGCAGGATGTCTCGGTGATGGGCTTCGACGACCTCTCGATTTCGCGCTTCAGTGTCCCGCCGCTGAGCACCATCCACCACCCCGCCTACGAACTCGGGCAGGGGGCCGCGGCCGTCATGCTGTGTCTGCTGCGGGGCGAGAAGCCCGCCTTGCGGCTGCCTGAACCGCGGGTCGTCTCCCGCGAGTCAACGGCCCCGCCGACATGGGCACCGCCGCGCGCCTGAGGCGCTCATCCGCACATACCCTGATTGGACCATTGGCCCAGGTTCTGCATAATTTGAAAGCGCTTTCATACCTGAGCCGGATCGGGGTGACGAAAGCCGCCTGACGAACCTGGGGCGTCCCCGCCGCCCCATCCCCCCACCCTCGAGCCCTTGCCCAGGCACGCCTGCGGGCGCCGCGATGAAGCACCGTGCAGAAGATCAGCGCCCTGACGATGGCGCGGTGTCCGGCCGATGCGCCTCGCGCCCTGCGTCTGCAAAAGGGGTCAGGCGGCGCCGCGTGCTGCTGGGGGCGGCCGCGGCGGTGGGCTTGCCCACTGCGCACAGCGCCGCGCCGCGCGCCACCGTGACGGTGGCAGCCTATCCCCTGATCGACGAGATCGTGCGTGCTGCCCTGCCCCGCTGGCGCGCACAGCACCCGGATGTGGAAGTGCGGGTGATCAGCCGCGCCTACGGCGACCACCACACCGCCATGACCACGGCGCTGTCCACCTCGGTGCACCTGCCTGACGTGATGGCGCTCGAAGCGAGCTACCTGGGGCGTTTCTCTTTGGGCGAGGGGCTCGAGGAGCTGTCGCGCGCGCCCTATGAACTGGAGCGATTCGCCTCACGCTTCGTGCCCTACGCCTTCGAGCAGACGCGCAACCGGCGAGGTGCCCGCGTGGCCGTGCCCACCGACATCGGCCCGGGCACGCTCCTGTACCGCAGCGACCTGCTGGCCAAGGCCGGGCTCGGCCCGGCCGACCTCACGCCCTCATGGGAAACCTACGTCGAGGCAGGCGCACGCATCCAGGCGGCCACCGGCGCCTACCTGATCGGCAACGCGCAGTCGGTCAAGGACATCGTCATCCGCAGTGGCCTGCAACCTGGCGAGGGCCTTTACTTCGACAAGGACTCGCGTGTGCTGGTGGATGCCCCGCGGTTTCACCGAGCCTTCGCCCTGGCCCGCGAGGTACGCCGGCGCAAGCTCGATGCCAAGGTCAACGCCTGGTCCAACGAGTGGGCGGAGGGCTTTCGCCGCGGCGCCATCGCCACCGACCTCACGGGCGCGTGGATGGTGGGGCAGATGGCCACGTGGGTGGCGCCCGGCACCAAGGGCCTGTGGCGCGCCACGCAACTGCCCGAGCAGACCTTCGTGGGCTATGGCGGGAGCTTCTACGCCATCCCGCGGCGGGCCCGGGCCGAGCACAAGGCGCTGGCCTGGGAGCTGATCCAGATGCTCACCCTGACCCCGGCCCTGCAGCTGCAGGCCTTCAAGTCGCAAGACGCCTTTCCGGCTCTCGTCGAGACGCACCAGGATCCCTTCTTCGAGGAGCCGGTCGGGTTCCTCGGCGGCCAAAACGCGCGGGTGACCTGGCGCGAGGCCGCGCGGCGTATCACCGCCACCCAGGTGCACAAGCAGGCCAACTTCGCCGACGAGGTGATCGGCACCGAACTCGACAACGTGCTCGAGCAGGGCAAGGACATCGGCCGGGCACTGGCCGATGCGCGGCGCCTGCTGGAACGCAGGGCGCGACGATGAAGAAGCCTGTGCAGCGCCTGCTGCCCCGCCTCTCGCCACGCTGGGCCCCCTATGTCTTCGTCAGCCCCTTCCTGATCCTCTTTGCCGTGTTCGGGGTGTTCCCGCTCGTCTTCTCCCTGTACCTGGCCTTCCAGTCCTGGGAGCCCACGAGCGGCCTGGGGGCCATGCACTTCGTCGGGCTGGAGAACTTCAGCTTCGCGCTGCAAGACGAGTGGTTCTGGAAATCGCTGAAGAACACGCTGTGGCTGGCCGCAGCGTCGGGTGTGCCGCAGCACCTGGTGGCCATCCCGCTGGCGGTCTTCATCCACCAGTCCTTCAAGACGCTGCGCGACGGCGTGGTGGGGGCCTACTTCCTGCCCTACATCACCTCGACGGTGGCGATTGCCATCATGTTCAGCTCGCTGTTCTCGAAGGACTTCGGCCTCGTCAATGCGGCGCTCGCGCAGCTCTTCGGCCTGGAACACATCGATTGGCTGGGCCGCGCCGAAAACATCAAGCCCGCCATCGCCCTGATCGTGTTCTGGCGCTACCTGGGCTTCAACGTGGTGTTGTACCTGGCCGCGCTGCAGACCATCCCGAAGGACCTGTACGAGGCCGCCACGATGGACGGAGCCGGGCGCTGGCAGCAGTTCTGGTTCATCACGCTGCCCAACCTGAAACCCATGATCTTCTTCGGCGTGACGCTCAGCGTCATCGGCGGGCTGCAGCTCTTCGAGGAGCCCTTCATCCTCACCGGCGGGCGTGGCGGCTCGGACCAGGCGGCGATGACCACGGCGATGTACCTCTACCGCATGGCCTTCGACTTCAACGACTTCGGC
>JBJTVI010000288.1:0-3389 GCA_046081145.1 Rubrivivax sp. | reverse complement strand
GGCTGGAGGCCGCGCTGGCGGGCCGGCCGGACGAAATCGTGGTGTTCGGCGCGGCCAGCGAGGCCTTCAGCCGCAGGAACATCAACTGCAGCATCGCCGAGAGCATCGAGCGCTTCGAGCCGGTGGTGCAGGGCGCGCGTGCCCACGGCATCAAGGTGCGAGGTGCCATCTCGGTGGCCCTGGGCTGCCCCTACCAGGGCGAGGTCACGGCCCAGGAGGTGGAGCGCGTGGCACGGCTGATGAAGGAGATCGGCGTGCACCACTGCGGCGTGGCCGACACCATCGGCGTGGGCACGCCGCGTCGCGTGCAGGTGGCCATGGAGCAGGCGCTCAGGCACTTTCCGCTCGAGGAGGTCTCGGGCCACTTCCACGACACCTATGGCCAGGCGCTGGCCAACATCTATGCCTGCCTGGAGATGGGCATCCACCACTTCGACACGAGCGTGGCGGGCCTGGGCGGCTGCCCCTACGCCAAGGGCGCCACCGGCAACGTGGCCACCGAGGACGTGGTCTTCATGCTCGACGGCCTGGGTATCGCCACGGGCATCGACCTGGACCGCCTGGTGGACGCGGGGGCGGCCATCACGCAGGTGTTGGGACGGCCACCCGTGTCGCGGGTGGCGCGCGCCATCCTGGCGCGCCGTGCATCGGCCCAGGCGGCAGCTGGAGCGGGCGCAGCGCCTGCCGCAGCCTGAGGATGCCCGCGGTGTCGAGCGTGCCTTCCCCTTGCGTGAACGTGTGCCGCATGCACGGCCCCACTGGCTGGTGCGAGGGCTGCGCGCGCACGATCGAGGAGATCGCGGCCTGGGGCAGCCTGCCCGATGAGGCCAAGCGCCGCATCTGGCAGGAGCTGCCGGAGCGCCGGGCGCGCCTGCAGGCGGTGCAAGGTGACAGTCCGCCGGAGCCCGCGAGGGCGCCGCGCACCGGGTCGGCGCGGTGAAGCACCTCGTCTTCTGGTTCGACCCGGTCTCGCCTTACGCCTGGCTGGCCTTCGACCGCCTGCCGCAGGCGCTGGCCGGCATCAGCCACGTGGTCGACTACCGGCCGGTGCTGTTCGCGGGACTGCTCCAGCACCACCGCCACAAGGGCCCCGCCGAGATCGCCCCGAAGCGCCTGTGGACCTACCGCGACGCGGTCTGGCGCGCGCACGTGCAGGGCACACCCCTCGAGTTGCCTGGGCGCCACCCTTTCAATCCCCTGCCGTTGCTGCGGCTGGCGCTGGCCTGCGCCGGAGCCGGCGAGACGCCGAACCGCCGTGTCGTCGAGGCCGTGATGCGCCATGCCTGGATCGGCGGGGCCGACGCCGAGGATGCGCAGCGCCTGGATACGCTGGAGCGCGAACTCGCCCCGGCGCGCGACCCGCGCGGGCCCGAGGTGAAGGAGGAATTGCGGGCCTGGACCGCACGCGCCGCCGCCGCGGGCGTGTTCGGCGTGCCCACCTTCGAGGTCGAGGGCCTTCAGTTCTGGGGCCATGATGCCTTGCCCATGCTGGCAGCGGCCCTGGGTGGCGATCCCTTCTTCACCAGCCCGGCCTGGGAAGCGGCCGGTGCTGCGCGGGAGGGCGTCCAGCGCGCCCTCAACCCCCTGCCGTCGTCTCCCGGCTGACGTCGGCATCGAAGTCCGCGCGCGCCATCGCGCCCCAGCCGGGGTAGGTGGCCTCGAAGTCGGCCACGATCTGCGCCAGCGGCAGGTCGTCGAAGCTGCCGCGCTGGTGCACGTACTCCATGTGGCGGTTGCCGGCGCGGTCGTAGGGGTGGTAGAGCGAATCGTTCTGGCCATCCCAGTCCAGTGGCAGCAGCCCGAAGCGCTCGCACAGCGACAGGTTGAAGGCGGGCGTGCACTTGCGCCACGCACCGTCCAGCCACATCTCCACGTAGCCGTGCCAGATGAAGAGATCGGTCTTCATCGTCCGGCGCAGCCGCTCGGTGCTCAGGTGGTTGCGCACGTCGGCAAACCCGATGCGCGCCGGGATGCCGGCCGCGCGGGCCGCCGCGGTGAGCAGCGCGCCCTTGGTCACGCACCAGCCGACGCCCACCTCGAGCACGGTGCTCGCGCGCATGCCGTGGGGCGAGAGGTCGATGCGGTAGGGGTCGTAACGAAAGCTGTCACGCACCGCCCGGTACAGCGCCACGGCACGGCTGCGGGCATCCTCCCCGACGGCGTGGGCGCGGGAAAAGGCGATGACCGCCGGGTGGTCGCTGTCGAGCTGGGCGGTGGGCTGGAGGGTTGCGGGGCTCGGGTCCATGGGGGCAGCAGGCTTGCGTGCGCGCAAGCGCGCGCGATCCGGCGCATCCTATCGTGCCGCATGCGGGCAGCCGTTCATCCAGACGCCCAGCCGGCTGCGCTGGCCGTGCTCGCGCGCAAGTACCTGCAGCCCGGTGAAAGGGATGCGGACGATGCGCTGCGCCGGGTGGCGCGCGCGCTGGCCGCCATCGAGCCCGCGGCCTCCTGCGATGCCCGGGAGGCCGCCTTCCTGCGGGCGATGCGCGCAGGCCTGCTGCCCTCGGGGCGCGTCCTCGCCTCGGCTGGAACGGGCACCCCGGCCGCGCTGGCCAGCTGCTTCGTGCAGCCGCTGGGTGATTCGATCTACCACACCGAGGCCGGGCACCCGGGCATCTACCTGGCACTGGCCGAGGCCACCGAGACGATGCGTCGCGGCGGCGGCGTGGGCTACGACTTCTCGCGCATCCGGCCGCAGGGCTGCCGCGTGGGCGGCACGGGCGGGGTGGCCAGCGGGCCAGTCAGCTTCCTGCACGTCTTCGAGCGCAGCGCCGCCACGATCCAGGGGGCCGGCGCGCGCAGCGGCGCGCAGATGGCGGTGCTGGGCTGCGACCACCCCGACATCGAGGCCTTCATGGCCGCCAAGCGTGCCGGCGGGCTGCTGCACTTCAATCTCTCGGTGGGCCTCACCGATGCCTTCATGCGCGCCGCCCAGGCCGACGAGCCCTGGCTGCTCGTGCACCGGGCCGAACCGGCTCGCCCGGGGCCGCCCGCCGGGCCGACGGGCAGTGGGTGCATGCGAGCCTGCCCGCGCGCGCGCTGCTCGACCAGCTCGCCGGCAGCGCCTGCGACCACGGCGACCCCGGCGTGCTCTTCCTGGACACGATCGCGCGCGAGAACCCGCTGGGCGAGCTGGAATCGATCGCCGCCACGAACCCCTGCGGCGAACAGCCCTTGCCCCCCTACGGCGGCTGCTGCCTGGCCTCGATCGACCTCACGCGGCTGGTGCGCCGGCCCTTCGAGCCCGATGCCGCACTCGATGCGCAGGCGCTGGCTGCGCTCACGCAGGTGGGCGTGCGGCTGCTGGACAACGCCCTGACGCTGACGGCGTGGCCCCTGCCGGCGCAGCGCGACGAGGCCCTTTCCAAGCGCCGCATCGGCCTGGGCTT
>JBJTVI010000287.1:0-13944 GCA_046081145.1 Rubrivivax sp. | reverse complement strand
CCTGGATGTGCGCCGGGTCTTCGCTGCGCGGGTTGTCGCTGGTCACCACCACATGCGCCGCGCCGCGCACGGCGGCCTGGCCCATGAGGGGGCGCTTGGTGGCGTCGCGGTCGCCGCCGCAGCCAAAGACGCACCACAACTGCCCGCCCCGCGCCCGGGCCAGCGGCGCCAGCGCCTGCAAGGCCTTGTCCAGGGCATCGGGCGTGTGGGCGTAGTCCACCACCACGGCCGGCTGCGGGTCCTCGCCCCCTGCGCCGTCTGCGCCGTCTGCACCCCGTGCGCCCCCTGCGCCGACCGCACCCACTGCGCCCACCCTCTGCAGCCGCCCCGGCACCGGCGCCAGCATTGCCAGCGCGCGCGCCACCTCGGCCAGCGGGACACCCAGGGCGCGCAGACAGCCGACCACGACCAGCAGGTTTTCGACGTTGAAGCCGCCGATCAGGGCCGTGCGCACCACGTGACTGCTGATCGCATCGGCCTGGGCGCTGCCAGCTGGCCCCCTGTTTGCCTGACCGACCGGCGCACCGACCGTGGCACGGGCGCTCTTTGTCTCGGTCTCGGTCTCACTCTCAGCATCAGCCTCGCCCTCGCGCTCGCACAGCACCAGCTCCAGCCCCCGGGCGGTGTGCCGCACCTGACGAGCCCAAAGCCGGGGCGACGCTGCCGCAGCGGCTGCAGACGTGCCGGGTTCGGCCTGGCCTGCCTTGCCAGCCTTGTCGGTCTCGCCAGGCTCACGGGCCGACACGCACCACACCGCCAGCGCCTGGGGGCCGCCTCTGCACTGCAACTCCGCGGCCCAGGTCCGGCCGTGGGGGTCGTCCACGTTCAGCACCGCCGCCTTCAAACCCAGCATGTCAAACAGGGCCCGCTTGGCGGCGCCGTAGGCGGCCATCGTGCCGTGGTAGTCCAGGTGATCCTGCGTGAGGTTGGTGAAGGCGGCGACGGCCAGGGACGTGCCCGCCAGGCGGTGCTCGACGATGCCGATGGACGAGGCCTCAATGGCACAGGCCGACAGGCCCGCGTCCACGAAACGCCGGAACGCGGTCTGCAGGGCCACGGCGTCGGGGGTGGTCAGGCCCGTGGCATCCAGCTCCTGCAGCGAAACGCCGGGCCCGCGCACCCCCAGCGTGCCCACCATGCCGCAGCCGCGGCCCAGGGCGCCCAGCGCCTGCGCCACCCACCAGGCGGTGGAGGTCTTGCCGTTGGTGCCGGTCACCGCCACCACGTCCAGCGCGCGGCTTGGGTGACCCAGGAACGCGTCGGCCACTTCACCCGCCTGACGCTTGAGATCCTGCAGGCTGGCCAAACGGCCCTCAGTTTGGTCAGCGCTTTCGGATCCGCCTGGCCCCAGACCTTCGGCTTCCAGCCCCTGCGCCTCCAGCAGGCAGGCCGCCGCGCCCGCCGCCAGCGCTGCGGCCGTGCGCGTCCGCGCGTCATGGCGGCGCCCGGGCCAGGCGAGGAAGGCATCGCCGGGGCGCACCTGGCGGTGGTCGGTGCGCAGCGCACGCACCCCTCGGGCGTGGAGCCAGGCCGCGGCCGCCGTGCTGGAGCCCAGCTGCTGCATCAGAAGCTCTCCACCTCGGCCGCACCGGGCTGGAAGACGATCTGCGGCTTGACCTCGATGTCGGTCGGGACCCCCATCATGCGCAGCGTCTGCTGCACCACCTGGCTGAACACCGGCGCGGCGACGTCGCCACCATAGAACACGCCGTTGCTGGGCTCGTCGACCATCACCGCCACGACGATGCGCGGGGCGTTCACGGGGGCCAGCCCCACGAATCACGCGCGGTAGCGGCTCGAGGAGTAGCCCTTGCCTTCCTGCTTGCGCGCGGTGCCGGTCTTGCCGCCCACCGAGTACCCGATGGCCTGCGCCTTGGGGGCCGTGCCGCCGGGACCGGCCGCGAGCTGCAGCATCTGCCGCACCTGCTGCGCCACCTGGGGC
Organism: Rubrivivax sp.; assembly: GCA_046081145.1. Taxonomy (GTDB): domain Bacteria; phylum Pseudomonadota; class Gammaproteobacteria; order Burkholderiales; family Burkholderiaceae_C; genus Rubrivivax. The sequence continues at coordinate 12,002 of JBJTVI010000287.1, read as the reverse complement.
GAGAGCACGCGCACGCCGGCCACCGGGGCGGGGGCCGCCGGCCGACCGTCCGCCCCGGGCGCGGAGCCGCCTTCGCGCCGCAGCATCGTCACGGGCACCAGGTCGCCGTCGCGGGCAAACACGGTGTAGGAGTGGGCCAGCTGGAAGAGCGAGGCCGACAGCCCGTAGCCGTAGCTCATGGTCGCCTGCTCGATGGGCCGCCAGGTCTTGTGGGGCCGCAACCGCCCCGTCACCGCCCCCGGAAACTCCAGCTGCGGCTTGCGGCCGAAGCCCGCCTGCGAGTAGAGCTCCCACATCTCGCGCGAGCTCATCGACATCGCGAGCTTGACGGTGCCCACGTTGCTCGATTTCTGCACCACCTGCGCCACCGAGAGCACGCCGTGCGGGTGCGCATCCTTGATCGTCGAGCCGGTGATGGTGATGGAGCCCGGGGCGGTCTGGATGGGTGTGTCGGGCGTCACGCGGCCACTTTCGAGCGCCCAGGCGATGACGAAGGGCTTCATCGTCGAGCCCGGCTCGAAGATGTCGGTGAGCGCACGGTTGCGCAGCTGCGCGCCGCTCATCGACTGGCGCCGCGAGGGATCGAAGCTCGGGTAGTTGGCCAGGGCCAGCACCTCGCCCGTGAGGGCGTCGAGCACCACGCAGCTGCCGGCCTTGGCGTTGTGCTCCAGCACGGCATCGCGCACGCGCTGCCAGGCGAAGAACTGAACCTTGCTGTCGATGGAGAGCGTGACGTCGCGGCCGTGCACGGGCTCGAGCCGCTCCCCCTGATCCTCCACGGCACGCCCGAGGCGGTCGATGATCACGGTGCGCGAGCCGGGCTTGCCGTCGAGCCGGTTCTGGAAGGCGAGCTCGATCCCCTCCTGGCCGTTTTCCTCGATGTCCGTGAAGCCCACGATGTGCGCCGCGGCCTCGCCCTCGGGATAGCTGCGTCGGAACTCGGGCTGCTGGTGCACGCCGCGGATGCCCAGCGCCTGTACCTGCTCCCAGGTGGAGGCATCGACCTGGCGGCGCAGCCACGCGAACTCGCCCTCGCCATCGGTGCGCGCCTGCAACTCGGCCGGGCTCAGGTCGAGCAGGCGCCCCAGCGCCTTGCGCTGCTCCACGTCGGCCTGGAAGGTGCGGGGCACCGCCCACACCGAAGGCGCAGGCACGCTGGTGGCCAGCACGATGCCCTGGCGGTCCAGGATGCGGCCGCGGCTGGCGGGCAGCTTGAGCGTCTTGGTGTATCGCTTCTCGCCTTGCATCAGGTAGAAATCGTTGTCCAGCACCTGGATCTGCACCGCGCGCCCGACCAGCACGAGGAAGGCCAGCGCCAGCAGCGCCACCACGAATCGCGAGCGCCAGGGTGGCGTCTTGCTGGCCAGCAGCGGGCTGGTGGCGTAGTTCACGCCGCGCACGCTCGGCCGCAGGCTCTTCATTGGGCCCCCTGGGTGCCGGCGGGCGTGGCGGCGGCAGTTGTGCCGGCCGCACCAGCCGCGCCGGCTGCATCGGCCGTGTAATGCGTGAGCGCCGCGGTGGCGTTGCGCATCTGCAGCTTCTCGCGCGCCACCTTCTCCACGCGCAGGTGCGTGGCCTGCTGGCGGCGCTCGGCATCCAGTCGCTGGAACTCCGCCTCCAGCGTGCGCTCCTGCGTGCGCGCGCGATCGATCGCCGAAAAGAGCCGGCGCGAGTCGTAGGTCGTGCGCACCAGCAGCAGCGCGCTGAGCACGAGCAGCACCAGCAGCAAGGCGTTGGTGCGCGTCATGCCGCGCCCTCCCCCGTGCGTTCGGCCACGCGCAGGATGGCCGAGCGCGCGCGCGGATTGGCCGCAACCTCCTGCGCCGAGGGCCTCACCCGTGCGATCGTGCGCAGCCGCAGCGCCGGGGCCGGCGCGAAGGGCGCGCGCCGGTCCACCACCTCGCGGCTCTCGCGCACGAGGAACTGCTTGACCAGCCGATCCTCCAGGGAGTGGAAGCTGATCACGGCCAGCCGCCCTCCCGGGGCGAGCCGCTCGACGGCCCCCGCCAGCCCGCGCACGAGGGCATCGAGCTCGCCGTTGACGTGGATGCGCAGGGCCTGGAAGGTGCGTGTGGCCGGATCCTGGCCGGCTTCGCGGGTGCGCACCGCACGAGCCGCGACCTCGGCCAGTTCGCGCGTGCGCAGCAGCGGCCGCCCTTCGGCGCGGCGCGCGACAACCGCCTTTGCAATCGCACGAGCAAACCGCTCCTCGCCGTATTCACGCACGACCCTCTCGATCTCCCCTTGCTCGGCTTGCGCAAGGAACTCGGCCGCGGTGATCCCGCGCGTGGTGTCCATGCGCATGTCCAGCGGCGCGTCGTGCCGAAAGCTGAAGCCGCGCGCAGGCTCGTCGAGCTGCGGGCTGCTCACGCCCAGGTCGAGCAGCACGCCGTCCACCGCCGGCAGCCCCAGCCCGTCGAGCACCGCCGGCAGGTCGGCAAAGCTGGCGTGGCAGACCTCCAGCCGCGCATCGCCGATCGCATGCGCCACCGCCACCGCCTGCGGGTCGCGATCGAGCACCACGAGCCGCCCCTGCGGCCCGAGCCCGTCGAGGATCGCCCGCGCATGCCCGCCGCGCCCGAAGGTGCCATCCACGTAGCGCCCATCCGGGCGCAGCTGCAGCGCCTGCACCGCCTCCTCGAGCAGCACGGGCACGTGCACCCCCGGCTGGATCGGCTCGCGGGATTGCACGGGGGGCCATGGCTCGCCAGCGGCGCTCATCCGATGAAGAGGCCGGCGAGCTGGGTGCCCATGTCCTGCTCCAGCACCTGGGCCTCATGGGCGTCGTAGCGGGCCTTGTCCCAGAGCTCGAAGCGGTTGCCCATGCCCATGAAGACGACCTCGCGCGCCAGGCCGGCCCACTCGCGCAGCTCGGGCGGCAGCAGCACGCGCGAGCCGTTGTCGATGGCCACCTCGGTGGCGCTGCCGATGTACAGGCGCCGCAGCCCGTCGGCGGAGGCCGGCAGGGCGAGCAGGCGGGTCTCGAACTGGTCCCACACCGGGCGGGGAAAGAGGGACAGGCAGCGCGTGTGGCTCTTGCTGACCATCATCTGGCCGGCAACGGCAGACATGAGGAGCTCGCGATAGCGGGCCGGGACGGTGACACGCCCCTTGCCGTCCAGCGTCAGGACCGGACCCCCCTTGAATGCAAAGACCGACACAAAAACCCACTTTCCGACACGATACGCCACTGTAGCGGAGATTTCCGCCCCCGGTCAATGCAACTGGCGGTAAAAATTCAAGAAAATCAACCACTTAGGGTAAGTTCGGGAGAAACAGCCGGAACTGAAAAACGGATGTCGAAACAAGCACTTGCGCGCCGGTTTCAATCTTTTTCCTGAGCAGGGGGCCGCGCCAAGCCCCTTCCCCGGCGCTGCGCCGGGGCGCGGTGGCATCATCCGGCGGCCGCCTCCCTGCGCCCGAGCCCATCCGCCCGTGTACGAGAACGACCCCCTGTGGAAGCTGCGCCACGCCCTGGCCGGCGTGGCGCTGGCGCTGCTGACCTGCGTGCTGATGGCCGCCGTGCTCGGCCGGGTGCTCGGCGACTGGGTGGGCGGCACCTATGGCTGGCGGGTGGGCATGTACGCCGCCTTGCTGCTGTACGTGGTGGCCGGGGCGTGCGTGCTGTTTGCCAAGGTGGCCCGCCACGAGACCCGCCCGGTGAGCGCAGGGCGGGTCGGGCGGTGGATCCTGAGCCTGTGGCTGTGTCCGCTGCTGCTGCTTGCCGCGGGCACACGACGAACCGGGCCGCCGTAGCGGCGCGGCGGCGCCTGCGGCCCGCTCGCCCTCAGAGCAGCCCGGCTGGCAAGCGGTGCCGCACCCACAGCCAGGCGGCCAGCCCCACCCCCATGAGCCCGGCCGAGGCCAGCGCCAGCGCCATCGGCGCATGCATGGCCAGCGGCACGAGCACGCCAGCCACGAGGGCGTTGGCGCTCGCGCCGAGAAAGGATTGCACCGAAGAGGCCATCCCGCGCCGCTCGGGCACCAGGTCCAGCAGCACGATCGTGACGACCGGCACCATCAGCGACCAGCCGAAGGCATAGAGCCCCACGGGCAGCATCGCCACCAGCGGGTGCGTGAGCCCGGCGGCGTTGCAGCCGAGGTTCAGCGCCGTGGCCGCGAGCATCACCGCCCAGCCCAGCCGCACCTGCCTGGCGCGTGCGATGCGCCCGGCCAGGCGCCCGCTGCCCATGGCGCCCAGCATGATCCCGCCCACCGAAACGAAGAAGAACCAGAAGAACTGCGTGGGCGCCAGTCCCAGGTGCGTGCCCAGCCACACCGGCGAGGCCAGCACGTAGAGGAACATGCCGTTGAACGGCACCCCCGAGGAGAGCGCCAGCGCCAGAAAGCGCGGGCTCGCGCCGAGTTGCCAGTAGCCGCGCAGCAGGTGCACCGGGTGCAGCGATTGCCGCTGCTGAGGGTGCAACGATTCCGGCAGCGCGCGCCACATCAGCCCCAGCAGCGCCGCCCCGAGCACGGCCATGAACCAGAAGATGGCGTGCCAGCCCATGCCCACCAGCAGTCGGCCGCCGATGAGCGGGGCCACCGCGGGCGCCACGCCGAACCAGATCGTCACCTGCGACATCACGCGCTGCGCGTCGTGCGGGGCGTAGAGGTCGCGGATGACGGCACGCCCCACGACCATGCCGCCGCCGGCGGACATGCCCTGCAAGGCGCGAAAGGCCAGCAGTTCGGTGATCCCCGGGGCCAGCGCGCAGCCCACCGAGGCGGCGCTGAACACGGCCATTGCGGTGAGCACCACCGGGCGTCGCCCCACGCTGTCGGACACCGCGCCATGGAAGAGGTTCATGAGCGCGAACCCGGCGAGGTAGGCCGCCAGCGTCTGCTGCATCTGAACCGGGGTGGCGCCGATGTCGGCGGCGATCGCGCCGAACGCGGGCAGGTAGGTGTCGATGGCAAAGGGGCCCAGCGCGCTCAGCGACGCCAGCAGCAGCGCAAGTGCCCAGCGCGGGCCGCGCCAGAGCGCGGCGGCCTCAGGGTGCATGGCCCCGACGCTGCGCCGCCGGCAGACAGTGTGAAGCAAGCCGATAGGCCGGATTCCGTGCGCCCGCCCCCCTTTCGGGAGGCGGCCGTGACCGCCATTCCTCTGGGCCGGGGGTCGCCCACCCGGCTCGGTGCCACCTACCCGCCGGCTCCGCGGGCCGCATCATCGCCGGCCTATTTGGTGTTGCTGCGCGCAGAGATTGCCCGTTTCACCCTGTGCGGGGCTGCGCCCCGCACAGGGTGGCTGTGGGGCACGGTGCTGGCGCACCTTCGGTCCGCTGTCGCGGCCCGCACGACTTGCGTCGTGACCCCACAGAACACCCTGGCAGGAAGCGTTGCCACCGCGCAGACTCGTCTCTGTTGCTCTGATCCTCACCTCGCGGTGGAGAGCCGTTAGCTCCTGCGCTGCCCTGTGCAGTCCGGACCTTCCTCCAGCGCCGGGTTTCCCCGATCGCGCCAGCGGCGGTCTGGCTTGCTTCACCGCTGGATTGTCGCACCGATGCGCAGGGGGATCGTCGGGCACCCCGGCAGCTTCGCCGGACCACGGGGCCGCGGGCCCCCGCGCCCGCCTGCGCTCACTGCGACTGCTGCAGCGCGCGGATGCGGTCTTCGATCGGCGGGTGGCTCGAGAAGAGCGCCATCAGGCCGCTGGGCTTGCTGGAGATGCCCATGTTCTGCACCGCCTTGGGCAACTCGCCGGGCTCCAGCCCACCCAGGCGGGCCAGCGCGTTGATCATCGGCTGGCGCCGGCCCATGAGTTGCGCCGCACCGGCGTCGGCACGGTACTCGCGCTGGCGCGAGAACCAGGCCACCACCACCATCGCCAGCACGCCCAGCACGATGTCGAGCACGATCGTGGTGACGATGTAGCCGATGCCCGGGCCCTCGCGGTCGTTCTTGAGGATCACGCGGTCGACCACGTAGCCGATGACCCGCGAGAGGAACACGACGAAGGTGTTCATCACGCCCTGGATGAGGGTCATGGTGACCATGTCGCCATTGGCGACGTGCGCCACCTCGTGGCCGATCACGGCCTCGACCTCCTCCTTGGTCATGCTCTCCAGCAGGCCGGAGGAGACGGCCACGAGCGCCGAGTTCTTGAAGGCACCGGTGGCGAAGGCGTTGGGCTCGCCCTCGTAGAGCGCCACGTCGGGCATGCCGATGCCGGCCTTGTCGGCGAACTGGCGCACCGTGCCCACGATCCAGCGATGCGTGGGGTCGGTGGAGTCGTTGATGAGGACGGCGCCCGTGGACCACTTGGCCATGGGCTTGCTGATCAGCAGCGAGATGATGGCGCCGCCAAAGCCCATCAGCAGCGAGAACCCGAGCAGCATGCCCAGGTTCAGCCCGTTGGCGGTGAGGTACTTGTTGACCCCGAGCAGGCTGGCGGTGATGCCCAGCACCACCATCACGGCCAGGTTGGTCAGGACGAACAGGATGATGCGCTTCATGGCGGGGCCGCTCCTTTGCGGCGACGCTTGGTTGACGACAATTCGAGATGTTAGGGCGCGAGGCCCGATTTCAAGAAGGCGGCCACCCCGTATCCCTCGGGTGGCGCAGGGATAACCCGCGCCCGCCTAGGGTTGGCGCAGCCGCCAGGCAAGCGTCTCGCCCCCGCGCAGGGGCTTGATCGTGGTCTCGCCGAAGGGCATCGCCTCGGGCAGTTGCCAAGGTGCGCGATCGAGCGTGACGGTGTCGCGGTTGCGCGGCAGGCCGTAGAAATCCGGCCCGTTGAAGCTGGCGAAGGCCTCCAGCCTGTCCAGCGCGCCAGCAGCCTCGAAGGCCTCCGCGTAGAGCTCGAGCGCGGCCGGCGCCGTGAAGCAGCCCGCGCCGCACACCGACTGCTCCTTGAGCGCCGCCGCATGCGGGGCGCTGTCGGTGCCCAGGAAGAACTTCGGGCTGCCCGAGGTGGCCGCCTGCACGAGGGCCTGGCGGTGCACCTCGCGCTTGAGCACGGGCAGGCAGTAGTAGTGCGGCCGCATGCCGCCCACGAAGAGCGCGTTGCGGTTGTACAGCAGGTGGTGCGCGGTGATCGTGGCGGCCGTTCGCGCGCCCGACTGCGCCACGTACTGCGCCGCCTCCTTCGTGGTGATGTGCTCGAAGACGACGCGCAGCTCGGGGAAGGCTTGCCGCAGCGGCTCCATGACGCGCTCGATGAACACGGCCTCGCGGTCGAAGATGTCGATCTCCGAATCGGTCACTTCACCATGCACGAGCAGCAGCAACCCCTCGCGCTGCATCGCCTCGAGCGTGGCGTAGGTCTTGCGCACGTCGGTCACGCCTGCGTCGCTGTGGGTGGTGGCGCCGGCCGGGTAGAGCTTGAGCGCCACCACGCCTGCCTCGCGGGCGCGCCGGATCTCCTGCGGCGGGGTGGCGTCCGTGAGGTAGAGCGTCATGAGGGGCTCGAAGCCGGCATCGGCCGGGCAGGCGGCCAGGATGCGCGCGCGGTAGGCCTTCGCCTGGGCCGCGGTGACCACCGGCGGCTTGAGGTTGGGCATGACGATGGCCCGCGCGAACTGCCTGGCCGTGTAGGGCACCACCGCCGCGAGCGCGGCACCGTCGCGCAGGTGCAGGTGCCAGTCGTCGGGGCGGGTGAGGGTGAGGCTGGAGGGATTCACGCTCGGATGATTGTCACCGATGCCGCGGCCACGCTCGGTGCCGCCCTCATTGTTGCCCTCAGTCCCACCCGCAGAGCGCCCTCAGCGCACGCAGCTCTCCGGGTACAGCCGCGGGCGGTCGAGCTCGGGGTCGCGTTCCATGAAGATGGGCGAGGCGGGCAGCGCGCGCGGAACGACCGTGGGCAGCAGCGGCGCGAAAGCGCCCTGTCCGGCGCCCACCGTGACCTCGCCGAGCCGGTTGCTCAGCGAGACCAGCCCCTGGAACACGGCCACGTAGACCCCGCGTGCCGGCTGCTCGGCCACCGTGGGCGGGCGCACGCGATCCAGCGGGATTTCCAGCGGGTCGTTGAGCGGGGGCAGGCCCGGCGCGCCCGGGAGCGGCGGCTCGGCAGCCTGCTCACCTTCGTCCACCGGCACTTCCAGGGGATCCAGCGGATCCGAGGCGGTGGCGGCGCTTGCGAAGAGCGTGTCCAGGGCGGGTACGTCGAACTCAGGCTGGCGCGGGGCGGGTGGCGCCAGGGAGATGGGGGCTGGGGGTGGCGGGGGGGGCCGACGGCGAGGCCGGGACGGCCGGAGCCGAAGGCGCGCCGGGTGGAGCAGCCGGGGCTGAAGGCATACCGGGGGCAGCGGCCGGAGCCGAAGGCGCGCCTGCGGGGGCCCCCGGAGCGGCGGGCGCAGCCGGCGCGGTCGGCGTTGGGGCCGCAGAGAGCCCGGGCTCGACCAGACGCTCCGGCTGGCCGATGGTGAGCGGCCGTGCACCGGCTGCGCCGAGCACATCCGCCCGTCCCTTGCGCAGCAGCACCGTGGCGGCCTCGCAGGCGTAGGCCTGGGCCGGCGCGGGCGCCGCGCACACGGCGTCCAGCGCGGTGTCGGGCCGCATGCCAGCGAGGCCCCCTGCGTTGACGAGCATGCCGTACAGGCGCGCCGCAGCGCGCGGGAGCGTGGCCACGCGCAATCCACCTTGCATCAGATCCAGCCGCACGGCCCGCCGGCCCAGGTCGTCCTCCTCGGCACGCAGGCCGAGCACCGAGCGCGGCGCCAGCACGATGCGGGTGCCGTCGTCGAGCCCGATGAGCGCCTGCTCGTCATCGGTGGCCAGCACGTCGCCCAGCACCAGCATGGCCCCGGCGGCCGCCCGGTCCACCGCATCGCCGCGCTGGCGGCGCAGCGGCGTGACCGTGGCCACCACCTCGCCGAGCCGGCGCGATTGCGGCAGCACGCCCTCGGCACCCTCGGCTCGCTCGCGCTCGCAGGCCTCGTCGCAGATGCGCACGGCGAAATCGGTGCCGCGGATGCCGATGGTCGCGTCGCCCACCCGCATCTCGAAGCTGCCCGGGTTGCGGCGGGCTATCTCGCCAGAGACCTTGCGCAGCCAGCCCTGCAGCAGGTCCACCGCTAGCTCGTCCTGGCGCTGGTCTTCCGGCTGATAGCGAAAGCCCCGCACGCGCAGCGCCGTCTCCGGGCGCAGGGCGGCGCGCGAGCCGTCGTTGAAGACGAGCAAGGCAAAGCCGCCCTTCTGCGTGCCCACCGTCTCCCCCACGGAGACCCGCGCGCCCTTTTGCAGGATGCGCACCGCCCCTGCATCGGCCTGCGCAAAGACCACGCCCACCACGGTACGCAGTTCGGCCGCCTCCCGTGACGAGGCCGGCTCAGGGGATTGCGCGTGCGCCCAGCCCAGCCACGCACCCAGCCAGGCCGCTGCGAGCAGCAGCCTCCACCCGAACGCCGCGGGGCGCTTCAGCATCCGTTGCCCGCGCGCTCACGCGCGGTGCGGTCCACCTCCCGGGTGGCCGGGTTCGAGGTGGTGGCAGCCGGCGCCGGCTCGAACTCCAGCGAGCGCACGTTGCCGCGCGCCTGCGCGGGGCGATCCTCGACGAAGGGCTGCTCGGCCGTAGTCGTGGCGGCGGCCGGTGCCGGTGGCCCCACCCCGTCGCCGGCCTGACGCATGCGCTCGTCCTCGTCGGAGGAATTGCCGGCCTTGGTGATGATGTTGGGCAACGGATCGAGCGGCCCGCCCGGGCTGGCGGAACCCGAGGAGCCGCCGGGGCTCGCGATGCCATCAGCCCCGCCCGGGGAGGCACCCGAGGTTGCCGCGGCGGCTGCGGCCGTCACCGCCGCCAGCGTAGGCGGGGTGGGCACTGGCTGCGTAGGAACGGCCAGCGGCTTGACGTTGCCCAGCACCGCGTCCACCTCCTGGGTGGCCAGGGGCCGGGCGGACACCACGCCCGAGGGGGTGGCCACCAGGATGCCTGACCACGGCAGCGCCGCCATGAGCGGATCCTCGTTGACGAAGCTGGAGAAGCTGCCCGCCACGCCCGCCCCCGCCCGGAGGAAGGTGAACTGCTCGGTGCCCTTCGGGCTGAAGTTCCCGTAGCTGGCCACGCGCAAGGTGCCATCCAGGCTGGCCCGGCCGGTCACGTCCAGAAAGTCGAAGCTCCCGGCCTGGGTGCCGCCGATCTCGATGAGGGTGATCGAGCTCGGGCCCAGGCTCAGGTCGCCCTTCACCGTGAGCTCGCCGGGCGAGAAGCCGGGCGAGACGAGCGCCGCGCCCACCACCAGGCTACCGTCGATCGTGCCCGAGCCGCCGAGTTCGCCCGCCTCGATGAGCACGCCCGAGCCAGCCGACACCGAGAGCGAAGGCAGCGGCGCGCCCTCGGCGCCCAGCGTGGTCAGGCCGGCCGTCTGCCGATAGGCCCCAGCCACCGTGACGACCGCGCCCGGCTGCAGCCCAAAGCGGCCGGCGTTGGTCACCGGCCCGAGGCGGCTTCGGCCCCCCACGGATACCGAGCCGCCTTCGTTGAGCAGGGCGTTGTCGAGCACGCCATCCACCACGGTGAGGTTGCCCCGGTTCGTGAAGGTGCCCGCCCCCGTCACGGTGCGGCGCGAGAGATCCCAGGTGACGCCGGCGGCCAGCACGATCCCGGCGCGGTTGTCCACCCGCTCGGCGGCCAGCCCCGGCGCGGCCACGACGAGAGTGCGCCCCACGGTGAGATCCAGCAGCGAGACGGCCGGCGCGGCAGCATCGAAGGTCACGCTCGCGCCTGCCGAGGGGGCCAGCAGCACGCTGGCCACATTGGCGCCTTCGGGGCGGACATCCCAGTTGGCGGGGTCGCTCCAGTTGCTGCCGGCTGCGCCCGAGAAGGTGGAGGAGGGGCGGACCGAGATCGTGGCACGCGCGCTGCCCGAAGTGGCGCCGAGGCGGTAGTTCGGGGCGTCGGCGCCGCCCAGCGCCAGGCCCGAGACCGCGACGGGCTTGTCCCGCCCGGCGTTCCTGTCGCCAAAGGCCGCCACGGCGCGGGCCAGGTCCAGCGCCACGACATCCCCGGCCAGCAGGCCCTCCAGGGTTCCGCTGGAGACGGTGGCGGTGGTGGTGCCGTCGTAGACCCTGTCGGCCACCGTGAGCGTGCCCAGGGCCAGGGTGCGCGGCGTGATCGAGGCAAGGGCCCGGGCGCTCGAATCCTGCAGCCGGTAGTTGCCGGCATCGGCACCCGCAAGGCCAAGCCCGCTGATGTTGACCGTCTTGCCCGCGCCCGCACCCTTGTCCGAGAAGGCAGCCAGCGCGGCCGAGACGGTGACCGTCACCGCATCGCCGGCGAGCACGCCCTGGAGCTGCGCCTCCTTGACGATGGCGGTGGTGCTGCCGTCGTAGACCTTGTCGGCCACGACGAGCGCGCCCGTGGCGACGAGGCGCGGATCGATGGCGGCCAGCGTGCTGGCGGTGCCGGTGGCCAGCGTGTAGTTCGCGGAGTCCTGGCCGCCCAGGGTGATGCCGGTGATGCTGACGGGCTTGCTGGTGCCGGCGTTCTTGTTGGCGAAGGCACCCGTGGCGGTGGCGACAGAAAGCTGATCACCGGCGATCATCCCGGTGAAACCGGCGCCGCTGGTGGTCAGCGTAGCAGCGGTCGTCCCGTCGTAAGTCTTGCTCGCAGCCGTGATGCCGGTGACCGCGGAGAGGGTCGCCGGCGTGATGTCGGCCTGGGCACTCGCCGTCGAGGTCTGCAGCGTGTAGTTCGCCGCATCCTGGCCGCCGAGGGTGATGCCGGTGACGTTGACGGTCTTGCCCGTACCGGCGTTCTTGTTGGCGAATGCGCCGGTGGCGGTGGCAACCGAGAGTTGATCGCCGGAGATCATCCCGGCGAAGCCTGCACCGCTGGTCGTCAGAGTGGCTGAGGTCGTCCCGTCGTAGGTCTTGTTGGCAGCCGTGATGCCAGTGACTGCGGAGAGGGTCGCGGGCGTGATGTTGGCCTGGGCACTCGCCGTCGAGGTCTGCAGCGTGTAGTTGCCGGCATCCTGACCACCCAGCGTGATCCCGGTCACGTTGACGGTCTTGCCTGTACCCGCGTTCTTATTGGCGAAGGCACCCGTGGCGGTGGCGACAGA
>JBJTVI010000286.1:0-3091 GCA_046081145.1 Rubrivivax sp. | reverse complement strand
ACATCGAACACGCGCTTGAGTAGCCGCGCCCAGCCGATGCGGTTCGGCCGGGCGAGGACAGGCTCGACCTCGCATCCGGCGGCGGCTGCAGCCTCCGTGGCCGATTCCTCCTGCGCGGGTGGCCCCTGCGGCACGACCAGCACCCGCAGCTTAGCGTTGGGCGCCAGCACGCCATGGAACCTGATGAGATGCAAGCGCGGCCGGGGAACCAGCGCCGCCAGCCGCTGCATGAACTCCAGCGGGCTTATCACCAGATGCGTGGTGCCGTCGCGCCACGGTGTCTTGAGCTTCAGCTCCACCTGCCCTGCCGCGTTGAGCTGCACCCGTTCTTCCGATAGCGCCGGCCGCGTGATGTAGCGGCACAGCCTTTGTCGCCTCATCGAACCACGCCTTCAAAGGCTGCTCGGCATCGGGGTGGCGTTGCCAGAAGGCCCTGAGCGTAGCGACGGCGATGACTCGCATGCCGGATGTTTGGTCCCACTCTGGGACTCTTGCTGCCAGCGACTCCCAAGTCCCTCGCCTGAACGCCTGATACACAGGGCGCTGCGCGAGCGTGCCGGCGCGCGAGCGCCGGCGGCGTGATCAGCCCGCACGCAGTGCCTGCCCGGCGCGCGCCAGCGCGGCAGCGATGCCCGCGATGTGCGCGTCATCCACCGCCGGCCAGTCAGTGCCGGGCGCGTGCAGGCGGGCCACTGCGGCGGGGCCGAGCAGTGTCTCGCGCAGGAACTCGACCTGCACGGCGCCGACGCGCGGCTGACCCAGCGCGCGCAGCCGCGCGCCGTAGTGCACGGTCTCGTAGGCGCCCTTGTACGGGCGGTTGAGAAGGATCTGTTCGTCGCGCGCTGCGCCCTGCAGGCCGAAGCCATCGGCCCAGGCGGCGGCGATGCGGCGCAGCTCGGCGCCGTCGAGCGTGATGGGATCGTCCTGCGCGTTGCCTTGCGCGTCGCCCTTGTTGCCGAGGTTGGCCCACAGCGGCAGCCGGTCGGCCGGCGCACGCTCGACGACAATGGCCCCGTCGGCGCGCATCTTGGTGTTCATCGTGTCGTGCAGGCTGAACACGCGCAGCGGCGCGTTGGCCGGTCGCTGTTCGAGCACGGCGCGCAGCACCTCGTCGCAGCAGGCGCGGTAGGCCGCGACCGTGCGCGCGGCCACATCGGCCAGCGTGGTCGCGAGCGTCTGCCAGGCCGCCGCCGAGCCCGGCTCGGCCAGCACGTCTTCGCCGCCGAAGGTGATCGGGCGCACCGCATCCACGCCGCCAAAGCTGACCGACTCGCCGGCGCGTTGCCGCGCCAGTCGCTGGTAGAACTCGCGCAGGCTGGCGATCGGATCGGCCGGCGGCGCGCGGTTGGGATCGAGCACGAGGCGCGACACCGGGTTCTCCACGTAGACGACGCGCGGATCAGCCGCGACCCACGCGCGCCCGACACTGGCGGTGATGATGTCGGAGAAGTCGCACTGCCTGCGCCGCGTGAGCCCGGGGGCGATGAACGGGCGCAGCTCGGCCGGGAAGGCCGCGCTGGCATGCGGGCCGAGCACGATCGTGTCGATGGCGCCGGCCGCCTCGGCAAACGGCCGCTGGCGGTCGTGCCGGAGCACCAGGTCATCGAAGCCGAAGCGCCGGCCCGCTTCGATCCAGAGCAGGTCGTAGGTCATGGCGATCACCGAAGCGAGGCGAGCAGCAGGCCCACGCCGACCGAGACGACGGAAAACACGATCACCGGCAGCAGGAACGAGTGGTTGATGACGGCGGCGCTGATACGCGTGGAGCCGGTGCCGTCCATCTCCACGGTGGCGATCTGCGCGCCGTTGGTGGGCAGGAAGAACACGCCGACCACGGCGGGCCACATGGCGGCGAGCGTGGCCGGCGACAGGCCGAGCGCGATGCCGATGGGGATGATCGAGAACGTGGCGCTCGACTGGCTGGTGGTGATCGCGGCCACCGCGAACAGCGCGAAGGCGATCATGATCGGCGCCTGCTTGGCCAGCTCGCCGAGGCCACCGACCACCGTTGCCTCGTTGGCGGCGATGAAGGTGTTGGCCATCCACGCCACGCCGAACAGCGCGACCACCGCCACCATGCCGGAGTCGAACAGCGGACTCTTGACGATGTCGCCGGCCTTGATCTTGCACAGCGCGGTGATTGCCGCAGCGACCGTGAACATGGTGATCTGAATCAGCTGCGACAGGTCGATCTCGACCGACTTGCCCTTGGACATCACGTGCGGGCGCAGCTCCTCGAAGATGCCAGCGCACACGATGAAGGCCACCCCGGCGAGGAAGATCAGCGCCGATCGCTTGCCAGCCGCCGTGACGGTCTTGCCTTCGGGGTTGGGGTCGGGCGCGGCCAGTTCGCCGGCGGCGAGGCGGCGCTGGAACTCAGGATCGTCCTCGAGTTCCTTGCCGCGCCGGTTCATGATGAACGCACCAACGACGATCGCGGCGATTGAGGCCGGCACCGTGATCATCAGGATGTCGGTGATCTTGAAGCCGAGCGGCGCCAGCAGGCCGACCATCGCGGCGGTGGCCGCGGAGACCGGGCTGGAGGTGATGGCGAGCTGGCCGGCGGTGGCCGACAACGCCAGCGGCCGCTCGGGGCGCACCTTGTTGGCGTAGGCAACCTCGTAGATGACCGGCATCAGCGAGTAGTAGATGTTGCCGGTGCCAGCGCCGGCGCAGAAGCCGTAGGTGGTCAGCGGCGCCACGTAGGTGATCTGGCGCGGGAAGCGGCGGATCACCTTCTGCGCGAGGCTGACCAGGTAGTCGATGCCGCCGGCCAGTTGCATCGCGCCGGCAGCGGTGACCACGGTCATGATGATCAGCATCGCGCTGATCGGCACGCTTCCCGGCGCGATGCCGAAGAACAGCACGAACGCCAGCACGCCGACTGCGCCGAACAGGCCGATGGCCATGCCCTTGTAGTGCACGCCCACGGCGATCAGCCCGATCACCATCAGGCCCTGTAACACGATCAGCAACATGTCCATCGGCTTCTCCATGCTCTTGTTGTGTATGCCGCCGGGCGCGACACCCCTCCGCGACAGCGCCACCGGGGGCCCGGCGACCCGGCAGCCGCGGCAACACTACGCCGGCG
>JBJTVI010000285.1:0-7142 GCA_046081145.1 Rubrivivax sp. | reverse complement strand
TCGTCGATGGACTCGTGGATGTCGGCCAGCGCCGTGTGCTTCTGCGCCTTCTTGAAGGCGGCCTGCACCTGCGGCGCCCAGCGGCGGGCCAGTTCCTTCAGGGTGCTGACGTCCAGGTTGCGGTAGTGGAACCAGGCCTCCAACTGCGGCATGGTGCGCACCAGAAACCGGCGGTCCTGGCACACGCTGTTGCCGCACATGGGGCTCTTGCCCTTGGGCACGTAGGCGCGCAGGAACTCGAGCACCTGGGCCTCGGCTGCGGCTTCGTCGATCGTGGAGGCGCGCACCCGCTCGATGAGGCCGCTCTTGCCGTGCGTGCCCCGGTTCCAGGCGTCCATCGCGTCGAGCACCGCGTCGGCCTGGTGCACGGCCAGCACCGGACCCTGCACGCGCACCTTCAACAGGGCGTCGGTGACGATGACCGCCACCTCGATGATGCGGTCGCGGTCCGGATCGAGCCCCGTCATCTCGAGGTCGATCCAGATCAGGTTGCTTTCGCTCGAGGCCAACACGGTGTCGGTCATCGGGGTCTTCCTCCTGCGGGTCCCGGGCGCATTGTCGCTCAGCCCTACACTGCCGGCTCATGAACGCCGTGGACGTGGTGAGCATCCTATTCGTGACGGCCCTGCTGGGGGGCTTCGGCCTGCAACTCTGGCTGGCCTCGCGCCAGATCCGCCATGTGCGTGCCCACCGCGAGGCGGTGCCGCAGGAGTTCTCGGCCACCGTGAGCCCGCAGGCCCATCGCAAGGCGGCCGACTATGCCGTCGCGCGGGAGCGCCTGGGGATGGTCTCTGCAGCCTGGGGGGCCGTGGTGCTGCTGGGCTGGACGCTGCTGGGCGGGCTCGACGCCCTGCATGGCTGGAGCCTGGCGCAGGGTGACCGGGCCGGGCTCGGCCCGCTGGCCACGCAGCTCCTGTTCCTGCTGGCTTGCTCGCTCATCGGCGGCGCGCTCGGCCTGCCGCTGGCCGCCTACGAGACCTTCGTCCTGGAGCAGCGCTTCGGCTTCAACCGCACCACGCCGGGCCTGTGGCTGGCCGACCTCGCCCGCGACGCGGTGGTGTCGGCGCTGCTGATGCTGCCGCTGGCGGCGCTGGTGCTGGCCCTGATGGGCGCGGCCGGCCCGGCCTGGTGGCTGTGGGCCTGGGCGGCCTTCACCGGGTTCGTGCTGCTCGTTCAGCTGGCCTACCCGACGCTGATCGCGCCGCTGTTCAACCGCTTCGAGCCGCTGCGCGACGAAGGCCTGGCCGCGCGCGTGCAGGCCCTGATGCAGCGCTGCGGCTTTCGCGCGCGCAGCCTGCTTGTGATGGACGGCAGCCGCCGTTCCGCCCACTCCAACGCCTACTTCACGGGGCTGGGCGCCTCCAAGCGGGTGGTCTTCTACGACACCCTGCTGGCGCGGCTCACGCATGGCCAGATCGAGGCCGTGCTGGCGCACGAACTCGGCCACTTCCACCACCGCCACCTGCTCAGGCGCATGGTGTCGATCATCGTGTTCAGCGCGGCTGCACTGGCGCTGCTGGGCTGGCTTGCCACGCAGACCGCCTTCTACGCGGGCCTGGGCGTGCAGCCGCGCCCGGGGCAGCCGCACGATGCCCTGGCGCTGCAGCTCTTCCTGCTCGTGGCGCCGGCCTTCGCCTTCTTCGTCACGCCCGTCTTCACGCACTTCTCGCGTCGCGACGAGTTCCAGGCCGATGCCTACGCGAGCACCCACGCGGATGCGCAGGAGCTGCGCGCGGCGCTGCTCAAGCTCTACGAGGACAACGCCTCCACGCTCACGCCCGACCCGCTCTACGTGCGCTTCCACCACTCGCACCCGCCAGCGGCCGAGCGCCTCGCGGCGCTGGCTGCACTGGCGAGCCCGAAGCAGGCGGCCGGGGGCGGCCCGGCGGCGTCGGCGGGGGCGGCTGCGTGAAGGCTCCGAGCCTGCCCGAGCGCCTCGAGACCCCGGTGCAGCCGCTGGGCGCGGCCCACCGGCTCACCGGCGCCGAGCTGGCCGGCGCGGTCGAGAGCCTGCCCGGCTGGTCGGTGCGGGAGGGCGCGCTGGAGCGCCGCTACCGATTCGCGGATTTCGACGCCGCGATGGCTTTTGCGCAGCAGGTGGCCGAGCTGGCCAGGCGGCTGGATCACCACCCCGAGCTGCGCATCGAGTGGGGTGGCTGCACCGTGCGCTGGCACACGCACTCGGCCGGCGGCATCACGTTGAACGACCTCAGCTGCGCGGCCCGGCTCGACGCGCGCGCCGGATGACGCCCCTGGAGGGTCTGGTGGTGGCGGCGCACGGACGCCACGTGCTGCTGCAGACCGACGATGGCCGCCGCCTGCTCGCGCATCCGCGCGGCAAGCGTGGCCAGGCCGTGGTGGGCGATCGCGTGCACTGGCTCGCCTCGGGCAACGAGGCGGTGGTCGAGGCGGTGCTGCCGCGCCGCAACCTGCTCTTCCGCCAGGACGCCTGGCGCACCAAGTCCTTTGCCGCCAACCTGGATGCGGTGCTCGTTCTCGTGTCGGCCGACCCGCCCTTCTCCGAGCGCATGGTGGCGCGTGCGCTGATCGCGGCGCACAGCGCGGGCGTGCCCGCCTGGGTGGCCCTCAACAAGGTCGACCTCGACCCGCGCCCCGGGCGAGCCAAGCTCGCGCCGCTGGTTACGGCACAGGTCGAGGTGGTGGAACTCACGCTGCGTGAACGCGAGGCGGCCCTGGCCCGGCTCGCCCCGCGCCTGCAGGGGCGGACCACCCTCGTCATGGGGCCAAGCGGGGCGGGCAAGAGCACGCTGGTGAACCTGCTGTGCCCACAGGCCCGGGCCGAGGTGGGCGAGGTCTCGCAGGCCCTGCACAGCGGCCGCCACACCACCACCGCCACGCGCTGGTACGCGCTGGGCGAAGCCCTTGGCCCCGGCGCGCTGATCGACTCGCCGGGCTTCCAGGAGTTCGGGCTCAATCAGGTGTCGCCAGCCGACCTGGTGAGCCACATGCCCGATGTGCATGCGCAGCTGGGCGGCTGCCGCTTCTACAACTGCAGCCATCGGCAGGAGCCGGGCTGCAGCGTTCGAGCCGCGGTCGAGCAGGGCCGGCTGGCCGGATCGCGCTGGCGCCAGTATGTCGAGATCCTCGACGAGCTCGAGGCCGAGGCCACGCGCGCCGCGCGTGCCTGAGCCCGCGCCTCAGCCCAGCACGTTGGCCAGCGAGAGCAGCGCCACCGTGAACAGCCACAGCACCACCGAGCGCCACACGAGCCCCACCATGCTCTGAAGGTGGGCCATCTGCGGCGTCAGGCCGGGGGTGGCCAGGGCGGCATCGGCGGGGAGCTCGTCCACGCCCGGCGGCGCGGGCGCTGCCGGCGCCGAGGCGGCGCGCTCGGGCGTGACGCCAGCCGGTGCGCTGCCGCCGAGCTGCACCCCCACGGCCCCTGCGGCGGCCGCCAGGATCACCCCCTCGTTCGGGCGCAGCCACAGCCCGGCGTCGCGCCGCCAACCGTTGACCGCCTCCTCGAAGTTGCCCACCACGGCAAAGCCGAAGGCGGTCAGGCGCGCCGGCACGTGGTCGATGAGCTCGAAGAGCCGCCGCGCGAGGCCGCGCAGCGCCGGGCTCTCCTCGACCTCCCCTGCGCGGCCGCGCGGCGCCCAGTGGCTGGCTGCAGCGTCGGCCAGCCGGTACAGCAGCGCGCCGGCCGGGCCTAGGCCCAGAGCCGAGCAGGCAACGAAACCGAAGAACACGCCGAAGACGTGGCGATGTGCGGCCAGCAGGGAGTGCTCCATGACGTGACGCAGTACTGCCGTGCGCGGCAGCTCGCTCGCATCCAGGCCGCGCCAGGCAGCCAGGAGCCGGCGCGCCTCGTGCTCGTCGCCGCGGTCCAGCGCATCACGGATCTCGGTGAACCAGTGGCTGAACTGGCGAAATCCGAGGGTCAGGTAGAGCACCGCGACATCGAACACCAGCGCCAGCAGCAGGCTGTAGTGGCGCAGCGCCAGGTACAGGGCACTGGCCGCGAGCGCCGGGCCGGCCACCGCCACCCCCCACACCATCCAGGCATGGCGCGGACGCCCGGCGTCGAGGTTGCGGCTCGTCCAGTCGAACCACGCACCCACCGCCTGCGACAGGCGGCTTGCACGGGGCAGCGGGCGAAGCTGCTCCACCAGGAGGGCCACGAGGACGGCAAGGAAGCTCATCGCGGGAGCGATCATAGCCACCCGCTGCCCGACCCTCGCGGCATGCGGGAGGGCCTCGGCGCGCTCAGGCTGCCAGGAGCCTGTAGAGATTGCGCAGCATCGCGGCCGTCGCACCCCAGATGAAGTACTCGCGGCCCTCGAGCTGCCAGGGCATCGAGACGAATTCGCGCGAGCCGCCGTCGCGGTCGACCCACGCGTGCCAATGGTGGTGGGCGGGATTCATGAGGAAGGCCAGGGGCACCTCGAAGGCCTCGGCGACCTCGAAGTCGTCCAGGGCCAGCTCGAAGGGCGGCTGCACGAGCGCCAGCACCGGCGTGACCTCGTAGTGCGTGACCGTCCGGTAGACGGGCATGCAGGCCAGGACCTCCACGTGCCAGGGCTGCAGGCCGATCTCCTCGTGCGCCTCGCGCAGCGCCGTGGCCACCAGGTCGGCGTCGCCCGGGTCGTGGCGCCCCCCCGGGAAGCTGATCTGCCCGGCGTGGTCGTGCAGGTGATCGGTGCGGCGCGTGAGCAGCACCTGCAGGCCCTGCTCGCGCTGCACCAGCGGCACGAGCACGGCCGCCGGGCGCAGGGCGTCACCCGGCGCAGGCGGCAGGCCGTCTCCCGAGCGCTCGGGGCGCCAGGCAGCAGCCGCGTGCAGCTGCTCGGCCGCACGCGCACGCACCCCGGCGGGCACCAGCCTCGCGGGATCGACAGGATCGAGGTGCTGGTCGACCCGCACCACCGGCACGGCGCGCGGGTCGGCGACGCGTTCGCGCCGCGGGCGCTCGCTCAAGCGAGCTTGGCCTTGATGCGGGCGGACTTGCCGCTGCGCTGGCGCAGGAAGTAGAGCTTGGCGCGGCGCACGTCGCCACGGCGCTTGACCTCGATGCTGGCGATCAGCGGGCTGTAGAGCTGGAAGGTGCGCTCCACGCCCTCGCCACTGGAAACCTTGCGCACGATGAAGCTCGAGTTCAGCCCGCGGTTGCGCTTGGCGATCACCACGCCCTCGTAGGCCTGCACGCGCTTGCGGGTGCCTTCGACGACGTTGACGTTGACGATGACGGTGTCGCCGGGTGCGAAGGGCGGAAGGTTCTTGCCCAGGCGGGCGATCTCTTCCTGTTCGAGGGTCTGGATGATGTCCATGGGGGCTCCGGATCGATCGTGCGCGGCGGTGGATGGAGGAGTGGGGGCCCGGGTGCCAGACAGCTGGCCTCGGGCCGTTGACCGGCAGAGGATCGAAAAGCCTTCGATTATAGCCCGCGAGCCAAACGCGCGAGAAAGGCCTCGTCGGCGCCGCTCAGGCGCCCGGCTGCGCGTGCCGCCGCGATCAGGTCGGGGCGGCGCTGCGCGGTGAGCGCCAGCGAGCGCTCGCGCCGCCACGCGGTGATGCGGGCGTGGTGGCCGCTCAGGAGCACCTCGGGCACGGCGCGCCCGTCGGGCAGCGCCTCGGGGCGGCTGTAGGCCGGCCCCTCCAGCAGCCCGTCGGAGAAGCTGTCCTGCTCGTGCGAGGGGGCCGCCAGCACCCCCTCCTGCAGACGCGCCAGCGCGTCCAGCAGCACGAGCGCGGGCAGTTCGCCGCCCGAGAGCACGTAGTCGCCCAGGCTGATCTCGTGGGTCACGTGGCGATCGATCACGCGCTGGTCCATACCCTCGTAGCGGCCGCACAGCAGGATCGCGCCGGGGCCTTGCGCGAAGTCGCGCACGGTGGCCTGGTCGAGCCGGCGCCCGGCCGGCGTGAAGTGCACGACCGGCGGGTCGTCGCCGCGCTGCGCCCGCACGGCGGCCAGCGCGCGCTCCAGTGGCTCGGCCAGCAGCACCATGCCCGGGCCGCCACCGAAGGGCCGGTCGTCCACGCGGCGGTAGGTGTCGGTGGCATGCTCGCGCAGCGGCCACAGCCGCACCTGCACCGTACCACCCGTGAACGCGCGCCGCGTCACCCCATGCTCGAGGTGCGGGCCGAAGAGCTCGGGAAAGAGCGTGACGATGTCGAAGCGCACGCGCGGCAGGCTCAGTAATCCAGGCCCCAGTCGACGCAGACCCTGCGCTCGACCAGGTCGACCCGGTCGACGTAGGCGTCGACGAAGGGGATCAGGCGCTCGTGCTCGCCCTGGCGCACGCGCAGCACGTCGTGGGCGCCGGTCTCGATCAGGCCCTCGATCGTGCCCAGCACCTCGCCCTGTCGGTTGTGCACCGACAGCCCGATCAGATCGATCCAGTAGTACTCGCCCGCCGCGGGCGTGGGAAAGCTCGCACGCGAGACATGCACGCGCGCACCCCGCAGTGCCTGCGCGGCGTCGCGGTCGGCGAGCCCGTCGACCACCGCCACCACGCTCGCGCCCTGCTCGCGTGCCTGGATCACGCGCAGCACGGCCGGCCATGCGAGAACCGGCCCGGGCGGGAGTGGCTCGGGCGGGCGCAGGAACCAGCGCTTGGAGGAAAACAGCGCCTGCGGGTCGGCCGCGTGCGGATCGACACGGATCGCACCCTTGACGCCCCAGGCGCCGACGATGCGGCCGACCTCGACCGCGTCGTCGGGAAACTCAGCTTCCACGGCCGGGCGCGAGGGCGCGGCCGGGCCGCTCAGGCCAAGCAGCCGGCAACGGCCTTGCGGGCCTGGTCGAGCAGCCGCTCGACCGTCGGGGAGGCCTTGGCGCCCACGCCGGCCCAGTGGGCGACGCGGTCCAGTGCCACGCGCAGGCCCTGCTCGCCGCCGGCGGCCATGGGGTTGTAGAAGCCCACGCGCTCGATGAAGCGGCCGTCGCGGCGCTCGCGGGAGTCGGCCACAACGATGTTGAAGAAGGGACGCCCCTTGGCGCCACCACGAGCCAGACGGATCACGACCATGTTGAAGAAGCCTTGTCGAAACAGTCGGTGACCGGCGGACCCTGGAGACACACAGGGCCGACAATCGAAAACCGGTGCAGGCCGCGGGGTCGCGCTCCACACCGAGGACCGGCGCCGTAGATACGCCTCGACTGCCCGGAAGACCGGGTCGAG
>JBJTVI010000284.1:0-4539 GCA_046081145.1 Rubrivivax sp. | reverse complement strand
GCACGAACTTGATCTCCGCGCCCGGCATCGGGTTGCCGATGACGCCGGGCCCGTCGAGCTTCCAGTGCGCGAAGGTGATGGCCGGAGAAGTCTCGGTGGAGCCCCACGAGGTGGTGAACCACACAGGCTCGCTGCGCACGCGCGCGGCTACCGCTTCCAGGCGCCGCCAGGTGGCCACCGGCATGCCCGCACCGGCGTAGAACACCATGCGAAGCCGCTCGAAGAAGCGCCGCGCCAGCGCCTCGTCGGCCTCCAGCGCCGGCAGCATCATGTCGTAGCCCTTGGGCACGTTGAAGTAGACGGTGGGCTGCACCTCGCGCAAATGGGCGAGGGTGCGATCGACGGCGCCAGGCACCGGGCGACCATCGTCGATGTACATCGTGCCGCCGTACTGCAGCACGAGGTTCGTGTTGTGGTTGCCGCCGAAGGTGTGGCTCCAGGGCAGCCAGTCGAGCAGCACGGGCTTTTCGTGCGCGAGGAAGCGCAGCGTCTGCCCGATCATCTGCTGGTTGGCGCACAGCATGCCGTGGGTGTTGATCACCACCTTCGGGTGGCCGGTGGAGCCCGAGGTGAGCAGGTACTTGGCGTGGGTGTCGGGCGTGATGGCGGCGAAGGCCTGCATCACGGCCGGCGTCTAGGCGCGGGCGACCAGCGCAGCGAAGGAGAGCGCACCCGGGTGGGTCTCGGCGCCGCGGCCAAAGACCGCCACGGCCTGGATCGGTGCCTCGCGCAGCGGCGGCCCATAGACGGACGCATCCGAGCCGTAGACGAGCGCAGGCTGCAAGGCCTGCAGGATGCCGTGGATGCGCGAGAAGTCGCCGCCGGCCAGGCGGCTGTAGCCGCTGCTGATGGTGCACACCGGGCGGCCGATGTGCTGGCCGGCCAGCAAGAGCACGAGGTGCTCGAGCGAGTTGTCCGAGAGGACCACGATGGGCGCATCGGGCGCGAGATTCAGGTCGAGCAGCCCCTGGGCCACGGCCCCCACCTCGTGGCGCAGCGCCGACCACGTCAAGACCGTCCAGCCCCCGCCAGCGGCCGGCTCGGCAAAAGCGGGCGCCTCGGGCGTCTCACGCGCCCAGCGCTCCAGCCACTCGCCCACGCAGCGCGCATACGGCGCCAGCGGCTCGGGCGAGCGCAGCACGAAGCTGCCGTCGGCGCAGTCCTCGCGCACCACGGCGCGTGGGGCCAGCAGGCGCGGGTCGTCGAAGAAGGCGCTCGGGGCCGGGGCGGTCTGGGCGGTGGAGGCGGCGTCAGGGGTGGAGGCGGCGGGCATCGTCTGCTCCTGGAGGGACCGAACTCTTTCCATACACATGTGTATGTGTTTGGAACGCGATACTATTTCCCTCAAGAGGTACAAGCATCCGGGTTTACCCGCATTTCCATGCAGTGGTGTATGGAAAGATGATGCCCGGAGACCGCCATGAGCCTCACCGACCCTGCAGGCCCCACCGCCGACCTGGCCGACACCGCGCGCTCTCGCGCGCGCGCCGCCCCCCGCCCGCGCCGCCCGCCTGCGTCGCCCTCGGCCACCCCCGGTGCAGCCGACCCCGCCCGCGAAACCCTGAGCCCCCAAAGCTGGATCGACGCCGCCACCGAGGTGCTGGTCGATCACGGCATCGACCACGTGCGCGTGGACGTGATCGCGCAGCAGCTGGGCGTGACGCGCGGCAGCTTCTACTGGCACTTTCGCGACCGCGAGGCACTGCTGCGCGGGGTGCTGCAGCAGTGGCGCGAGACGGCCACCGAGAACCTCACCGCGCGCCTGGAGCGCGCCAGCACCGACCCGCTGGAGCAGCTGCGCGACGTGATCTCGCTGCCCTTTCGCGGCCGTGCCGCGGCGCGCGCGGCCCGCATTGAGCTGGCCATCCGCGCCTGGGCACGGCGCGACGCCATGGCGCGCCAGGCCGTGGACGAGGCCGACAGCTCACGCGTGGGCTACATCGCGCAGATCTTCTCGGCGCTGGGCTTTCCGATCATGGAGGCGCGCTCACGCGCCTTCCTGGCCTACAGCCACAACCTGGGCGAGGCGCTCATGGCCTCGCAGGGCAACGCCTCGCAGCAGCGTGAGCGGGCACGCTTCGTCGAGGCACTGCTCGCGCACGGGGCGATGCCGCGCTGAGCGGCGGGAGCGGTCGACCGCCTGCCGGCGAATCCCCGCAGCCAACCGGCTGCGCCAGGCCCTCAGCCCTCCAGCGTGCGCCACATCTCCAGGTCGCGCTCGGCCGTCCAGATGCGCGGGTCGGGGTGGCGCGTGGCCTCGTCGTAGGCGCGCGTCACGTCAAAGGGCATGCAGTGGTCGAAGATCACCCACTGCCCGTAGCGGGGCTTGAGGGCTTCGTAGGTCTCGCGGTAGACAGCCTTGAGGTCGCGCCCGGCTGCAGCGCCGGCACTCACGCTGGCCCACACGTCGCTCACGAACGCGCGCGTGACCTGCAGACCCCGCTGCACCTGCGCATCGCCCACGAGTGCGGGGCCGCGCCCGGGCACGAGCGACAGCGGCTGCAGCGCCGCGATGCGCTCGAGCGTCTTGGGCCAGTCCTGGAAGTAGGCGTCGCCCGCGTAGGGCGTGGCGTCGAACTCCACGAGGTCGCCCGAAAGCATGGCGCGCTCGCCGTGCAGCCACACCACCGTGTCGCCCTTGGTGTGGCCGCGGCCGAGCTGCAGCAGTTGCACCTCGAGCTTGCCCAGCCACAGAGTCATCTTGCCGGTGAAGGTCATCGTCGGCCAGGTCAACCCCGCGGGCACGGTCTCGACGTTGCGGAACAGGCGCGGAAAGCGCCCGATCTCGCTGGCCTTGTCCTGCTCGCCGCGCTCGACGATGAGGTCGTAGGTGTCCTGGCTGGCGAGGATCTGCTGGCAGCCCTCGGCCCGGTAGGCGTTGGCGCCCAGCACGCGCACCGCGTGGTAGTGCGTGAGCACCACGTAGCGGATGGGCTTGTCGGTGACCTCGCGGATGCGCCGGATCACGTCGGCCGCCATCGCCGGCGTGGCCTGCGTGTCGGCCACGAGCACGGCGTCGTCGCCGATGATCACGCCCGTGTTGGGGTCGCCCTCGGCCGTGTAGGCCCAGGCGTGCTCGGAGATCTGGCTGAAGGTGACCTTCTTTTCCTCCAGGTCAGCCTGGGAGGCGAACTTCTTCTCGCTCATGCGCGGCGCTCCTTGTTCGCCTGGATGGTAGCGCGCGGCGCCGGCGACGCGGCCACGCAGCACTTCGTCAGCCGGGGCCTGCGGCTGCGCGCTGGCACACTGGCAGCTTGCAGCCCGCCGCTGCCCCGGGCGCAGCCGAGCCCGCGCACCCCCATGACCCTTCTCGAACGCCCCTTCCCCGAGCCCCCGGCGCCCGGCACGCGCCTGCAAGTGGCCCCTGGCGTGCACTGGCTGCGCATGCCGCTGCCGATGAAGCTCGACCACATCAATCTGTGGACGCTCGAGGACGGCGCGGGCATGGCCATCGTCGACACCGGCATGCGCACCGACGAGACGGTGGCGGCCTGGCAGGCGGTGCTCGCGAACGCGCCGCCGCCCTCGCGCATCTTCGTCACGCACATGCACCCGGACCATGTCGGCATGGCCGGCTGGCTCACGCGGCGGCACGGCGTGGCGCTGTGGATGTCGCGCCTGGAGTACCTGAACTGCCGCACGCTCACATCCGATTCGGGGCGCGACGCGCCGGAAGACGGCATCGCCTTCTATCGCCTGGCCGGCTGGAGCGAGGCGGCACTGGAGTCCTATCGGGTGCGCTTCGGCCGCTTCGGCAAGCTCATCCACCCGATGCCCGACAGCTTCCGCCGGCTGCACGACGGGCAGGTCCTGCGCATCGGCGTGCACGACTGGCAGGTGGTGATCGGCTCGGGCCACTCGCCCGAGCACGCGTGCCTGCACTGCCCGGCCCTGGGGCTGCTGATCTCGGGCGACCAGGTGCTGCCGCGCATCTCCTCCAACGTCTCGGTCTACCCGCTGGAGCCCGAGGCCGACCCGATGGGTGACTGGCTCGACTCGATCCAGCGGCTGCGCGAGCGCGTACCGGACAGCGTGCTGGTGCTGCCCGCGCACCAGGAGCCCTTCAGAGGGCTGCACGCCCGGCTCGACGCCCTGGCGGCCGCCCAGCAGCGCGTCTTCGCTCGGCTTCGGGAGCGCACGGCCCAGGGCCCGGTGCGCACGGTGGAAACCTTCGAGGCCATCTTCAATCGCCCCATCGGCGAGCAAGACAGTCATCAGCTGGGCATGGCCACCGGTGAGGCCGTGGCCTGCCTGAACCACCTGCGCATGCGTGGCGAGGTGATTCGCGAGCCCGGAACCGACGGCGCCTGGCGCTACCGGCTGGCCTGAAGGTTGCACGCGCCGATACCAGGCGGGTCATCCGGCACGACGCTGCGCGAGGCGCTGGCACCCCGCGCGGGTACACCCGACGATGTGGGCCTACCCCCATCGCACGGAGCCCGAACATGTCTGCATCCCGCCTCCCGGCCGCCTGGTGGCTCGACACACGAGCACGGGGGCTGCGCCGCCGTCAGGCGCTGGGCACGCTCCTGGCGGGGG
>JBJTVI010000283.1:0-3122 GCA_046081145.1 Rubrivivax sp. | reverse complement strand
CCTGCCGCGCCACCGAGGCTGCGGCGCCTGCCTGGTCGCCGCTGACCATCACGCTGCGCACACCAAGCGCGCGCAGGGCCTGCACGGCCTCTGCCGCCTCGGGCTTGACGGTGTCGCCAAAGGCCAGCAGGCCCTGCACGGAAGGCGCTGGCGCGCCTGGCTCGTCTTGCAGCAGCCAGGCCAGGCTGTGGCCGTCACGCGCGTGCGACTGCGCCAGGGCCTCGAGCTCGGCCGGTGGGGTGGCGCCGAGCTCCTGCAGCCAGCGGCTGCTGCCCAGACGCCAGGTGCGCCCCTGCAGCTCACCCTCGATCCCGCGGCCCGGATGCGCCCGCAGGCCCTGCGCGGAGGCCACCGGGAGGCCGCCAGCGCGGGCCGCCTCGAGCACCGCGCGCGCCAGCGGATGCTCGCTGCCGGCCTGCAGCGAGGCTGCGCGCGCCAGCACCTCGCGATCGTGGGCCGGGAAGGCGCCCAGCAGCACGGGCCGGCCCTGGGTGAGGGTGCCGGTCTTGTCGAAGGCCACCACGCGTACGCTGCGCATCGCCTCCAGGGCCTGCGCATCGCGCACGAGGATGCCGCGCCGCGCCGCGAGCCCGGTGCCGACCATCAGCGTGGCTGGCGTGGCCAGGCCCAGTGCGCAGGGGCAGGCGATCACGAGCACCGCCACGGCGTGGATCGTGGCAGCGGCCCAGTCGCCCTGCAGCACGCCCCACCCGAGCGCGGTCAGGCCCGCCAGGGCCACCACCACCGGCACGGAGACCGCGCTCACCCGGTCCACCAGCTGCTGCATCGGCGCCTTGCGGGCCTGCGCCGACCCCACCAGCCGCACGATGCGAGCCAGCTGCGATTCCGTCCCGACGGCCGTGATGCGCACGACGACCCGCCCCTCGACGTTCAGGGCCCCGCCCGTGACGCGCTCGCCCGCCTCGCGCGCCACCGGCAGGCTCTCGCCCGTGAGGAGCGATTCGTCGGCATGGGTGCGGCCCTCCAGGATCGTGCCGTCGGCCGGAAAGCGCTCGCCGGGGCGCACCACCGCCTCGTCGCCCGCCACCAGCTGCGCCAGTGGCACCTCCCGCTCGGCGCCGCCCCGGCGCACGCGGGCCGTCTCGGGCCGCAGCCCCCGCAGCGCGTCCAGCGCGGACAGCGTCTGGCGCCGCGCGCGCGATTCGAGCCACCTGCCCAGCAGCACGAGAGAGATCACCACCGCCGCACTCTCGAAGTACAGGTGCGGATGGCCCTGCGGCTCGCGCCACCACAGCACCAGGCTCAGCCCGAAGGCCGCGCTCGTGCCCAGGGCCACGAGCAGGTCCATGTTGCCGCTGCCTGCGCGCAGGGCCGCCCAGCCGGCCCGGTAGAAGCGCGCCCCCAGCCAGAACTGCACCGGCGCGGCCAGCAGCGCCTGCAGCCACGGCGGCGGCATCAGGTGCCAGCCCAGCAGGCCGGCGAGCATCGGCAGCATCAGCGGGGCGCTCAGGGCCAGCGCCAGCGCCACCCGCCAGCCTGGGTCGTGCTCCCGGCGCGTGGGCTCGGCCGATTCCGGCGCGAGAACGGTGGCCTCGTAGCCGGCGCGCTGCACCGCCTCGCGCAGCGCGGCGTCGGTGGCGGCCGCCTGCCCGGGGGTCGCGCCTGCCCCCCCGAGCAGCTGCACCACGGCCTGCTCGGTGGCCAGGTTCACCGCCACCTCCTGCACGCCCGGCACCTTGCGCAGGGCGCGCTCCACGCGCGTGACACAGCTCGCGCAGGTCATGCCGTCGATCGCGAGCCGGCTCTGTTGCGTGAGATCGGCACCCATCCCGGCACTGTAGCCCGGCGCGGCACAATGCCGGCCCGGCATCCTCACGGGAGTTGCTCCATGACCATCGAACTCAAGCTGCCCGACATGACCTGCGGCCACTGCGCCCGCACCGTCACGGCCACCGTGCAGCGCGTCGATCCCGCCGCCACGCTCCGGATCGACCTGCCCACGCATCAGGTCGTGATCGAGTCGGCCCAGCCGCGCGCGGCCTTCGAGCAGGCGCTGGCCGACGAGGGTTACCCCGCGGGCTGAGCCCCGGGCGGCGCTGCCTACACTGGGGCTTGCTGCACGCGCTGGACGTGCAGGCTGGAGAGCGTCGCATGCACCGTACCCTTGCCTCGGGCACTGCCCGGGCCACCCCGAACGCCCCGTTTTCCCTGGGCGCGCGCCTGGCTGTCGTGCTGGCGGGCGTCCTTGCGCTTGCGGCCCCCGGCTCGCCCGCCGCACAGACGCTGCGCTGGGCCAGCCAGGGCGACGCCCAGACGATGGACCCGCACTCGCAGAACGAGGGCCTGACCAACGCCATCAACGGCCAGGTCTACGAGACGCTCATCAAGCGCGACAGGCAGCTCAACCAGGTGCCCGCACTGGCCACCGAGTGGGCCCAGACCGCTCCGCTGACCTGGCGCTTCAAGCTGCGCCCGGGCGTGAAGTTCCACGACGGCTCGCCCTTCTCGGCCGAGGACGTGGTCTTCTCCATCAACCGCGGCAAGGAGCTCACCTCCCAGCTCAACGTCTACGCCAACGCGGTGGGCACGCCGGTGGCGATCGACCCGCTGACGGTGGAGTTCCGCCTGGCGCAGGTCAACCCGGTGTTCCTGCAGCACGTGGGCTCGCTGTGGATCATGAGCAAGGCCTGGGCCGAGAAGAACCGCGTGCTCAAGCCGCTGGACTTCAAGAACAAGGAAGAAAGCCACGCCAGCTTCCACACCAACGGCACCGGCCCCTACATGCTGGTGACGCGCCAGCCCGGCATCAAGACCACCTACAAGCGCAACCCCGCCTGGTGGGGCCGCTTCGAGGGCAACGTGCAGGAGATCGTCTACACGCCGATCGGCAACGATGCCACGCGGCTGGCCGCGCTCGTCTCCGGCGAGATCGATTTCGTGCTCGACCCCGCCCCGCGCGATGTGGCTCGGCTGCGCAACACCTCCGGCGTGAAGGTGATCGACGGCCCGGAGAACCGCGTCGTCTTCATCGGCATGGACCAGCAGCGCGACGAGCTGCTCTACGGCAGCGTCAAGGGCCGCAATCCCTTCAAGGACGTGCGCGTGCGCCGCGCGCTCTACCAGGCGGTGGACATCGAGACGATGCGCACCAAGCTCATGAA
>JBJTVI010000282.1:0-17440 GCA_046081145.1 Rubrivivax sp. | reverse complement strand
AGGAACTCGTCGCCCGCGGCGTGCCCCAGGCTGTCGTTGATGAACTTGAAGCGGTCGAAGTCGAGGAACATCACCGCAAAGCCCTCTTGCGGCTGCTGCCGGGCCTGCTCCACCACCTTGGCCAGTTCCTCGACGAAGCGGCGCCGGTTGGGCAGGCCCGTCAGCGCATCGTGAAAGGCGATGTGGTGCATCTCCTGCAGGTGCTGCACCGTGATCTCGGCTTCGCGCCGGGCGGCCTGGGCGGCCGCCTCGGCAATCGTGCGGTTGGCCTCCTGCTGCTTGAAGAAGGCGTGCAGGATCGCCAGCAGCAGCGCCAGGGGCGGCCCGATGACGAGGATCGTGGCCAGCCCGGTGGCGTGGAAGGTGACGGCCATCAGCGCCGCGCCGCAGGCGCTGGCGGCGTTCACGGCCACCGTCACGCCGAAGTTGCCCGCCACGTCCGACCACGTGGGGCGCTCCCCACGCTTGAGGCGCAGCTGGCTCGACACCAGCACCGAGTTGATGAGGAACTGGATGATCGCGGCCCACAGGGTGGCGATCACCACCGCCCCGGAGCTGCGCATCCCCAGGCTCTCCAGGTGTGCCAGCACAGCGTGCAGCAGCCCGCCTGCGGCGGCGATCGACAAGGCACACATCGCCGGGCTGGCGATGCGCGATGACCATCGCTTGGAGACCCGCGCGGAGGCCACCGCCGCCTCCGCTGCGGCGGCCAGCACGGCCGCGTGCGGGCCGTGCAGCAGCAGCAGCATGAAGATGAAGACCTCGCCCGCGGCAAAGGCCGATGTGGTTCGCGGCACCTTGATAGGGAAGAAGGCGGCCATGACTGCCAGCAGGATGCCGGTGACGACCTGCCCGATGTGGTCGCTCGTCTGGTGGACGAGCGTCCACAGCGCCCAGCCGATGACCGCGGCGCCCGTGCCGACGGTGAGCCACCAGAACGCCGTCGCCCGCCTGTTGTAGTCGGGCAGCAGCGTGCGGCTGAGTTGCTGGAGGGTGGACAGGGGTGTCAAGGTGAAAGGTCCGGTCCAGGCGCGCGGGTGGCGGGCACCTGGGGATGGATCGATTTCGGCATGCAGGATCCGAACTTGAAGCGCCGGGGCCGGGGCCTGCGGCTAGTGCACCGCCAGCCCGAGCGTCTCGCCGGGCTGAGCCGGGCTGCCCGGGCGGGGCCGCGGCTCCAGGCTCTCGAGCAGGGCGTCGACGGCCTGCGGGGCCAGGGCCACGTCCAGCAGGTTGCCCTGCACGGCGTCGCAGCCGGCCTCCTTGAGCCACGCCAGCTGGGCCGGCGTTTCCACGCCTTCGGCCACGGCCGAGCGGCCGAGCGAGCGGGCCAGCTGCAGCACGGTGCGCACGATCTCGGCCGCGCCGGCCACCGTGCCCAGCCCGGCGATGAAGGTGCGGTCGATCTTCAGGCTGTCGATGGGCAGCGCCGAGAGCTGTCCGAGCGAGGAGTAGCCGATGCCGAAATCGTCGATGGCGAGCTTCACGCCCAGGCCGCGCAGCTCCAGCAGCGTGGCGCGCTCGCTGCCGATCCGGCGCATGATGATGCCCTCGGTCAGCTCCAGCACCAACCCGCGCGGGCGCAGCCCGGTGCGCAGCAGCACGGCGCTCACGCGCTCGGCCAGCCCGCGCTGGGCGAGGTCGCGGTCGGAGAGGTTGACGTGCATGACCAGCCCCTCCCAGCGCGGGCTGCGGGCCTGCCACTGGCGCAGCTGCCGGCAGGCGCTGGCCAGCACGAAATCGGTCAGGCTGGTGGCCAGGCCCGCCTCCTCGGCGATCGGCACGAACTCGTCGGGCCGCACGGGGCCGAACTCGGGGTGCGACCAGCGCACCAGTGCCTCGAAGCCCAGCAGCTCGCCGTCGCGCAGCGCACGCACCGGCTGGTAGGCCACCTGCAGCTCCTCTTCGGCCAGGGCCCGGCGCAGCTCGCCTTCGAGCCGCATGCGCCGCGCCACCTCGTCGTGCATGCGCGCGTCGAACAGCACGTGGCGGGCCTTGCCGGCGGCCTTGGCCCGGTACATGGCGATGTCGGCATCGCGCAGCGCGTCGTCGGGCTGGGTGTAGCCGCGCTCGGAGGTGGTGATGCCGATGCTGGCGCTGCTGGTGAGCTCGGTGCCCGACACCAGGTAGGGCTGGCACACGACCTCCTGGATGCGCTGGGCCAGGTCGTGCACCGCCTCGTAGGGCAGCTTGCGGCGCAGCAGGATCGCAAACTCGTCGCCGCCCATGCGCGCCACCAGGTCCTCCTCGCGCACCTGTGACACCAGGCGCTGGGAGACCTGCACGAGGAAGGCATCGCCCGCGGCGTGGCCGAGGGTGTCGTTGATGAGCTTGAAGCGGTCGAAATCCAGGAACATCAGCCCGTAGCCCGCGCGCGCGTCGCTGCGGCACAGCTCGATGGTCGAGCCGAGCTCCTCCAGCAGGCGCCTGCGGTTGGGCAGCCCCGTGAGGGCATCGTGGAAGGCGATGCGGTGCATCTCCTGCAGGTGTCGCGCGGTGATTTCGGCCTCGCGCTGGGCCCGCTCCGCCTCGGCCTCGGAGAAGGCGCGCGCCGCCTCCTGCTGGCCCAGGTAGCCGCGCAGCCAGGTCAGCACCAGCGCCAGCGCCGGCGTGGCCGCCAGCATCACGAAGAAGGCGTTGTGGTGGAAGGTGCCCACCAGCCACGCTGCGCCGCAGGCGTTGAGGGCCGTCACGGCCA
Organism: Rubrivivax sp.; assembly: GCA_046081145.1. Lineage (GTDB taxonomy): Bacteria > Pseudomonadota > Gammaproteobacteria > Burkholderiales > Burkholderiaceae_C > Rubrivivax. The sequence goes on along the minus strand of JBJTVI010000282.1, from coordinate 14,742 downwards.
GCACGAAGCCCAGCGAGCCGGTGATGGCGCCCAGGGGTGGGCGCTCGCCGCGCCGCAGGCTCGGCAGCACCGCCACGACCAGGGTGTTGCATAGGAAGTGCAGCACTGCGAACCACAGCGCCGCACCCACCAGGGTGGCCGCGGGCAGCGTGCTGCCGGCGGCCAGCCACCCCAGTGCTGCCGTGATCAGGTGGCCCGCCGCCGCCATCGAGAGGGCCGCCATGGCCGGCGCGCCCAGGTGCGAAGTCCAGCGCGGGGAATGGCGCGCCGAGACGGTGGCGGCCTCTGCCGCGGCAGCCAGCACGGCTGCCGCCGGCCCGTGCAGGAAGAGCAGCAGCACGGTGAAGAACTCACCCAGCGCCACCGAGAGCCGGGTGCGCGGGATGAGGATCGGAAAACTGCCGCCCACCATGGCCAGCAGCAGGCAGGCCAGCACCTGCAGCAGCGCGGGCCCGGGCAGGCTCGAGACCGTCCATGCCGCGTGCAGCAGCACGAGCGCGCCCAACGGCACCACGATCCACCCGTACAAGGCGGCGCGGGCGCAGTAGTCGGGCATGAGCACCCGGCTCAGGCGGGTCCAGGGGGTGACGGCCTGCAATGGAATCCTTTCCACGGATTGCGGGTTTTCGGCAGGGGGGCCGGGTTCTTGAGGGCGCCCGGAGAATCCCGGGTGTCGCGGAATTGCGACAGGTGCCGCCTGGATGGGTGGCGGCGCTCCGGCGCATTTCGGGTCTGCACCGAGGGCAACCGGCGGCCGGGTGTGGTGCAGTTCGCCCCCATGATCCTGCGCCGCACCTGCCTTGCCCTCGCCCTGTGCGCCACTGCCGTGGCCGCACACGCTCAGGGTTTTCCCCGCCAGCCGATCCGGCTCGTCGTCACTTTCCCCCCCTGGGGGGCGCCCGACATCCTGGCGCGCACCTTCTCCTAGAAGGCCAACCTCGGCCAGCCGGTGGTGGTGGACAACCGCCCCGGCGCCGGCGGCAACATCGGCGCCGAGGCGGTGGCCAAGGCGCCGCCGGACGGCCACATGCTGGTGATGGCCACCGTGGGCACGCACTCCATCAACGGCGCGCTCTACAAGCGCATGCCCTACGACATGTGAAGGATTTCGTGCCCGTCTCGCACGTGGCGAGCACGCCCAACCTGCTGGTGGTGAACAACGACCTGCCGGTGAAGACGGTGGGCGAGCTCGTCACCTACCTCAAGGCCAACCCGAACAAGCTCAGCTTCGGCTCGCCGGGCATCGGCTCATCGGTGCACGTGTCGGGCGAGCTCTTCAAGTCGATGACGGGCACGACCATGACGCACGTGCCCTACAAGGGCCGGCAGTTCGCCATCCCCGATCTCGTGGGCGGGCAGATCCAGCTCATGTTCGACAACATGCCCTCGGCCCTGCCCATGGCCAAGGAGGGCAAGATCCGCCCCGTGGCGCAGACGGGCGCCAGGCGCTCGAGCGCGGCGCCGGACGTGCCCACGGTGGCCGAGACGATTCCCGGCTTCGAGGCCACGAGCTGGTTCGCCATCTTCGCGCCCGCCGGCACCCCGCGCGAGGTGGTGGCGCGCCTGAACCAGGAGATCCACCGCGTGTTCCGCCTGCCCGACGTGCAGGACAAGCTCAAGTCGCTCGGCCTGGACACCTGGCTCTCCACCCCCGAGGAGCTCGCGCGCTTTCAGGCCGCCGAGATCACGAAGTGGGCGAAGTTGGTGAAGGATTCGGGGGCGTCGGCGGATTGAACAGCCACGCGCGCAGTTCCGTCTTGAGCACCTTGCCGTAGGCGTTCTTCGGCAGCGCCGCCACGAACTCGATGCGCCGGGGGCGCTTGAAGCGTGCGATGTGGGCCAGGCAGTGCGCGTCGAGCTCGGCGGCGCTCACGGCCGGGCCTGCGCTGCGCACCACGTAGGCCACCACCACCTCGCCCCACTCGGGGTCGGGCGCGCCCACCACCGCCACCTCGGCCACACCCGGGGCGGTGAGCAGCACCTCCTCCACCTCACGCGGGTAGATGTTGGAGCCGCCGGAGATGAGCAGATCCTTGCTGCGGTCGAGCAGCGTGAGAAAGCCGTCGGCGTCGATCGCGCCGATGTCGCCCGTCCAGAGCCAGCCCTCGCGAATGGCCGCGGCCGTGGCCTCGGGGTGGCGCCAGTAGCCGGCCATCACCGTGTCGCCCTGCACCACGACTTCGCCTGGCTCGCCCGGCGGCAGGTCGCGGCCGTTGCCGTCTACCACGCGTACGCGCACGGGGGTCTGCGCCACGCCCACCGAGGCCAGGCGCTCGCCGTGCCGCGGGTGGCCGGCGTCCAGCAGGTGGGCGCGCGAGAGCGCCGTGGCCGTCATCGGGGTTTCGCCCTGGCCGTAGATCTGCACGAAGCGCGGGCCCATCACGTGCAGCGCGCGCTGGATGTCGGCGGCGTACATGGGCGCGCCGCCGTAGACGATGGTCTTGAAGGCGGCGGCAGACCGTTCGGGCGACAGCCCCTGCGCCTGTGCGTGTTCCACCAGCCGCCGGACGATGGTGGGGGCGGCAAAGGTCGTGAGCGGCCCGAGCGCGTGCCCCAGCGCGTAGAGCTCGGCCGGATCCACGCCGCCCGAGGCGGGCACGACGTGGCGGGCGCCGGCCATCACGTGCGGGATGGCGTACAGCCCGCAGCCGTGCGACATCGGCGCGCCGTAGCACATGAGGTCCGACGCAGCGATGGCATCCACATCGCTGAAGTAGGCCTGGCCCATCGTGCGCAGGTTGCGGTGCGTGAGCATCACGCCCTTGGGCCGGCCGGTGGTGCCGCTGGTGTAGAAGAGCCAGGCGAGATCCTCGCCCGCGCGTGGGGTGATCGAGGCGTCGTCCGGCGCCTGCGCGGGCAGCGGGGCCAGCAGCGCATCGGCCTGGGCCGAGTCCACCTCCACCTGGTGCGCCAGGCCCGCGATGGGCTGCGGCGCCACGTCGGCCGAGACGAAGCCCCAGCGCGCCTGCGCGTGCTCGACGATCCACGCCACCTCGGCCGGGTGCAGCTTGGCGTTGACGGGCACCACGGCCAGCCCGGCCCACCAGGCACCCCACAGCAACTCGAGCGTGCGCGGGTGGTTGCGCAGGAAGAGGACCATCCGGTCCCCGGGCTCCAGCCCCGCCTCGCGCAGCCGCTGCGCCAGCCCGGCGCTGCGGGCGGCCCACTCGTGCCAGGTGGCCCAGGGCCGGGTGCAATGGAAGATGGCCACGGCCTGCGGCTGCAGCCGCGCCTGGCGCGTGAGGAGGTGGGCAAGGTTCATGTTCGTGCGCAGCCGCCTATGATGCCGCGAGGGTGCCCTCGAGTGCCCGCTCCCGGTCCCCGCGCGCGGTCAGGCCGCCTCGGCGCTGAAGCCCTGCGTGCGCAGCGCTTCGATGACCGCGGCCAGGTGCGGCCGGTCGCGCGTCTGCAGCACCACCTCCACCTCGACGTTGGCCGCCGGCAGCGTGGAGAAGGCGCGCTGGTGGTGCACTTCCTCGATGTTGGCGCCTGCCTGGGCCACGATGGCCGTGATGCGCGCGAGCACCCCCGGCACGTCCCGCGCGGCCACGCGCACGCGGGCCAGGCGACCCGCGCGCACCATGCCGCGGCCGATGATGGCCTGCAGCCGCAGCGGGTCGATGTTGCCGCCGCACAGCACGAGCCCGAGGTGGCGCCCGGCAAAGCGCGCGGGGTCCTTCACCACCGCTGCCAGGCCGGCGGCGCCGGCCCCCTCGACCACCGTCTTCTCGATCTCCAGCAGCATCACGATGGCCTGCTCGATGTCGCCCTCGTCGACGAGGCACCATTCGTCCACGCAGCCGGCGAGCAGCCGCTGCGTGAGCGTGCCCGGCCGGCCCACCGCGATGCCCTCGGCGATGGTGCTCGAGCCGATGGGGTGGGTGCTCCCCGTGAGGGCATTGACCATCGCAGGAAAGCGCGTGCTCTGCACGCCCACGATGCGGATGCCCGGGCGCAGCGCACGGGCGGCGGTGGCCATGCCGGCCAGCAGCCCGCCGCCACCCACGGCCACCACGAGCGTGTCGATGGCGGGTTGCGCGCGCAGCATCTCCAGGGCCACCGTGCCCTGGCCCGCGATCACCTCGGGGTCGTCGAAGGGGTGCACGTAGGCCAGGGCCTCGCGCTCAGCCAGCGCCAGGGCGTGCGCGTGCGCTTCGTCGAAGGTTTCTCCGTGCAGGATCACCTGCGCGCCGAAGCTGCGCGTGCGCTCCACCTTCACGGTGGGGGTGTGCGCGGGCATGACGATCACGGCCCGCATCCCCAGGCGGCGGGCGTGGTGTGCCAGCCCCTGCGCGTGGTTGCCGGCCGATGCGGCAATCACCCCTTGCACCGGGATGCCCTGCTCGGCCAGGCTGGCCAGCCGGTTGAGCGCGCCGCGCTCCTTGAAGGAGGCGGTGAACTGCAGGTTCTCGAACTTCAGGAAGATGCGCGCGCCCAGGATCTCGCCCAGCGTGCGGCTCTCCAGGCACGGCGTATCCGTGACCTGCTGCGCCAGCCGCGCCGAGGCCCGGTGAATGTCGGCCAGGGTGAAGGCGGGGAAAGCGTCGGCGGATGCGCAAGGGGAACGGGCAGCCATGCCTGCATCCTACGGGCGCGGCGCGCCGTCGTGGCAACCGCAGGGCCGTCGCCGCCGTAGCGGTCTTCGCACCCGTAGCGACCGTCTCGGCCGTAGCGACCTTGCGCCTGCTCAAGGGCACGGGGCTTCGGGGGGCTACCTTGGGCGCCCTTCATCCCGGGCACGCCCGGCCTGCCGCCCCACCTCACCGAATGCCCTGCGATGCCCCGACTGCTGCGCCAGGATGCTGCATGGCCCGCCCGGCCGCCTGCCTTGCAGGCCGCACACGCGCGCGGGGAGGTATGGGTGCCGATGCTGCCGGCGCAGTGGTTCGAGGAGACGCTTGCGCGGGCGCGCGCGTCGCTGCCTCGCGACGATCCGTTCATGCGGGCCCTGGAGGGGCAGCGGGAGCCGGTGGAGGAACTCGCGCTGCCCGTTCCGGGCGATGAACCGTGAGGGGTGCCGTGGCTGCAGGGCTCCGTGGCCCTTTGGCCCTCCAGCCCTTCAGGCCCTGCAGGCCTCAGGCGAGGGCGGCGCCCGCGGGGGTGCCGGCCTCGGAACGGGCTTGCGCGCCCGCGCGGCGGCGCCGCGTGACGGCACCCACGGCCATCAGGCCACCGAGCATCATGGCGTAGGTGCCGGGCTCGGGGACGGCGGCGACGTTGGAGAACTCGAAGGCCTGCTGCGAGCTGATGAAGCTCAGCGACGTGATGGCCGACGCCGTGCCGGCGACCTTGAAGTTCACGTAGTAGGCCGTGTTGCGGTCGCTGGTCACCTTGGAAGCGCCCAGGAGCTCGGCCGCCGAGAAGGTCTTCGATCCGGCATTGGTGTTGACGATGACGGAGTTGTAGGTGTCCGGTGAACCCCACAGGAAGCTCACCCCCGAGATGCCCGGGCCCAGGTTCAGCGTGGCAGAAACGCCATTGACACTGCTCTCCCGGGGGACGGCACCCCAGTTGCCCACGGTGTTGATCACGGGGCTGACATTGGTCGGCCGGGCGGCGAAGTCGAAGGTCTGGGTGGCGCTGTAGATGGCGCCGCCCGAGAGGTTGGAGGTGGACAGCGTGAGGAAGCTGTTGCCGAGGCTTCCCGTGCTGCCCGTGACCTGGGCGGACGAGGCGAAGGAGGCAACCGCGAGGGCGGTGGCGAGGAGGGTCTTGCGGGCATTCATGGTGAGCGGCTCCTTGAGCGTTTGTAGAGACTTTCGCACTGGTTGCAGCGGGTGCCGCGACCATGGACCGAACTCTCGGCGCCCTGGGCCCAACTGGCAGTCCCGTGGGCCGGGGGGGCAGGTGCGAGAAGCCGCGAAATGTGTGAACTGGTTCACGCGTTTGGACGCGCCTGGCGCCATGGGCGTGGCTTTTTTCGCGCCCGGGGGCTTGCACACCGGTCGTTCTTTAGGGTGGGCGTGCAGCGGCTTGCGCCGTCAGACCAGGGCGGTGGTGCTCGATAATCGGCGCATCGTGAAGGCTGCCTCGCGTCACCTCCTCAAAGCCTTCGTCACGGGCCTGCTCGCCGCCTTGCCGCTGGCCGCCACGGTGGCGGTGTTCTGGTGGGCCTTGTCGCTCCTCGTGAAGTGGCTCGGGCCGGGCAGCAAGGTGGGCTCGGTGCTCTCGGCCATCGGGTTGGGCGTCACGGGCTCGGAGCTCGTGGGCTGGCTCATCGGTGTGGCGGTGGTGGCCGTGGCCATCCTGCTGCTGGGCCTGGCGGTCGAGCGCGGCCTGGAGCGCGGGGCCGCGCGCGTGCTCGATGCCGTGCTCAGGCGCATCCCGCTCGTGGGCACCGTGTGGGATCTTGCCCAGCGCATGGTCGGCCTGCTGCAGCAACCCGAGCAGCAGGGCGTGCGCTCGATGACGCCGGTGTGGTGCCACTTCGGCGGGCCCGGCGGGGCCTCCGCGCTGGCCCTGCTCTCCAGCCCCGAGACCGTGCTCGTCGACGGCCGCCCCTGCATGGCCGTGCTCGTGCCCACGGCGCCTGTCCCCATCGGCGGGGGCCTGCTTTTCGTGCCGCGCGAGTGGGTGACGCCCGCCTCGATCGGTGCGGAGGCGGTCACCAGCATCTACGTCTCGATGGGCGTCACCGCCTCGAAGTACCTGGCCCGACCGGACACCCCTCATGGCACCTGACCCCACCCCAAGCGGCGCGGCTGCGCCCCAACCGGCCGCACCCGTGAACCTGCAGCCCACGCTGACGGGCCCGACGCTGCTGCTGCGGCCGCTCGCCGCGGGGGATTTCGACGCCCTGCACGCCGCCGCCGCCGACCCGCTCGTGTGGGCCCTGCACCCTGAGCCCACGCGCTGGAAGCCCGAGGTCTTTCGCCGCTTCTTCGAAAGTGGGCTGGCCTGCGGCGGCGCGCTGCTGGCCATCGAACGGTCCAGTGGCGAGGTGGTGGGCTCCTCCCGCTACTACCACTGGAAGCCCGAGCCGGCAGAGATCACCGTGGGCTTCACCTTTCTCGTGCGCAGGCTGTGGGGCGGGCTGGCCAACCGCGAGATGAAGGCGCTGATGCTCGGCCACGCCTTCGGTTTTGCGCGGGCGATCTGGTTCGACGTGGGCGTGGACAACCTGCGCTCGCGCCGGGCCATGGAAAAGCTTGGCGGCACGCTCGCGCGTGAAACGCCGGCCGACCCGCTCACCGGTGCGGCGGCGCATGTGCACTACCGCATCGAGCGTGCGGCCTGGCTGGGCGGGCTGGCTGCGCGCGCCGGCGCGGGCGCCACGGGGAGTTGAGGCGTGCGCAGGCGTCAGTGGCTGATCGGGGCGGGCCGGGTGAGCGCAGCCGCCTGCGCGGCGCTGTGCGCCCTGCCGGGCGGTGCGTCCGCTGCGGCCGCGGCGCCGGAGTGAGTGGAGGCGGAGGTGCGTCGCATCGACCGCGAGGGCCAGCGCCTCACGCTCAAGCATGGGCCCATCCGCTCGCTGGACATGCCGGCCATGACGATGGCCTTCCGGGTGCGCGAGCCGGCCCTTCTCGAGCGGCTCGAGGTGGGCGACCGCGTGCGCGTTCAGGTGCTGCGCGAAGGTGGCCAGTTCATGGTGGTGGCGCTGCAGCGCGCCTCCTGATCAACCCGAGCCCCAGGTGCCGGGGTTGCCCGCAACGTTCCCGGGGTGGGTGCGCCCTCAGTCCGCCACCTCGACCCGGTTGCGCCCGTTGCGCTTGGCCGCGTAGAGCGCGCGGTCGGCCCGCGCGATCAGGGGCTCCACCATCTCGGGCTCGGAGGCCGCCGAGAGCACGCGTTCACCGCGCTCGACGCCTCCGCCGGGCGAGCTTGCGCCCCCGGCCGGTTGCAGGCTCAGGCCGATGCTCACCGTCACCGGTATGCGCAAGGCGCCGAAGGTGAAGGGCTCCTGCTCGGTGGCCCGGCGCATGCCCTCTGCCACCGTGCGGGCGCCGGCGAGATCGGTGCCGGGCAGCAGCACGATGAACTCCTCGCCGCCGTAGCGGCCGAGCAGGTCGGAGCGGCGCAGGCGCTGGGCGATGCGCTGCGTGAACTGGCGCAGCACCGCATCCCCGGCAGGGTGGCCATGGGCATCGTTGACGCGCTTGAAGTGATCCAGGTCGAGCATCAGCACGGCGTAGGGCTGGCCCTCTCGCACGGCCAGCGACAGGCCCTGCTCGAAGGCCTCCATCAGCGGCCTGCGCGTGAGCGCGCCCGTGAGCGCATCGCGGGTGGCGGCCGCGCGCTGCTGCTCGACGGCCCGGCCCATGTGCATGAGCAGGTAGCCGGTGGTGTTGAGCAGCAGCACGGCGAGCATCGCGAGGTAGGTCTGGGCCTGGATGTCCGGGGCGATGGCCTGTGTCTCGGGCCACTCATCGCCGAAGGCCACGCGCAGCGTGCGCACCGGCAGCAGCGCCACGAGCAGGCCCGAGCCGAGCACCAGCAGCAGGCGGCCCCGCTCCTGCAGCAGCGCCCGCGGGGGCGGCACGGCCAGGCGCAGCAGCCAGGCTGCCTGCGCCAGCAGCACGACGGCGACGAGTGCGTTGCGCGCGCGGTGCTCGTCGAGCGTGCCCAGTGCGATGAGGCCGGTGAGTACCACCGGGACGAACGCGGGCCAGGCGCGCGGAGCGCTCTCGCCGCCGGCCCGGAACTGGGCCACCGCCAGGGCATGGAGCGCCACCGAGGCCGCGGCCAGCACGTTCGTGGCCACGATCGAATACCCAAGCTCCCCGGTGAAGCGCCAGGCAAAAGCCGGGTAGGAGGCGGCATTGACGAGCAGGCCCAGGCCCCAGGTGCCCAGGCCCTCTGCGCCGCCCACCCGCGGGTGGGCCAGCAGCACCGAGACCCCCATCACCGACGTGACGAAGGGCATCACCCACAGCAGCGTGGTCAGATCCAGGTGCATGGTGCGTGACGGCGCGCGGGCGGGGGCGCAGGCGCGGCGCCAGGTGCGCCCCGCCCGGCCTGCGTCGGCTGGGCTCCCTCGTGTTCCTCTTCTTGTGGACGGGATGCTAGCACTGGGCCGACTGGCCTGGCCGGCCGCCCATGGCACCATCGTGCCCATGGCAGCCAAGGCCCGACACGTGAGCGAAACCCCGGCCACGGCCTGGCTGCGCGCGCACGCCGTGGCCTTCACCGAGCACCCCTACGACTATGTCGAGCATGGCGGCACGGCCGAATCGGCGCGGCAGCTCGGCGTGGACGAGCACGCGGTGGTCAAGACCCTCGTGATGCAGGACGAGCGCGCGCAGCCGCTCATCGTGCTGATGCACGGCGACCGGCAGGTGAGCACGAAGAACCTGGCGCGCGCCATCGGCGTGAAGTCGGTGGAGCCCTGCCGGCCCGAGGTGGCGCAGCGCCACAGCGGCTACCTGGTGGGAGGCACCTCGCCCTTCGGGCTGCGCAAGCCGATGCCCGTGCACGTGGAGGCCAGCGTGCTCGCGCTGGAGAAGGTCTACGTCAATGGCGGGCGCCGCGGCTTCCTCGTGGGCCTGGCGCCGCGGGTGTTCGCCGAGCCGCTGGGCGCGCGGGCCGTGCACTGCGCGCTCTGACGGACCGGGCCGGGCGCGGCACACCCCCTTACACTGGCCGCCATGCAGCTGCCTGCCTTCCTCGCACCGCTCGTGCCCGCGCTGGCAGTGCTGGCGGCCTACCTCGTGGGGTCGCTTTCCTTTGCCGTGATCGTGAGCCGCCTGATGGGCCTGGCCGACCCGCGCAGCTACGGCTCGGGCAACCCCGGCGCCACCAACGTGCTGCGCTCGGGCAGCAAGGCGGCGGCCGTGCTCACGCTCGCGCTGGACTGCCTGAAGGGCTATGCGCCGGTGCTGCTGGCGCTGCTGTGGCGCGACAGGCTCGGGCTGTCCGAGCTCGTGATCGCGATGGTGGGTCTGGCCGCCTTTCTCGGCCACCTCTGGCCCGTCTTCTTCCGCTTCGTGGGCGGCAAGGGCGTGGCCACGGCGGCGGGCGTGCTGCTGGCGCTCAATCCTCACCTGGGCCTGGCCACGTTCGTGAGCTGGGTCATCGTGGCCGGCTTCACGCGCTACTCGTCGCTGGCCTCGCTGGTGGCGGCCGCGTTCGCGCCTTTCTACCAGCTGCTGGTCTGGGGCGGGGGCGACCTGATGGTGGCCATCCTGCCCATGAGCCTGCTGCTGGCGTGGCGCCACGCCGCCAACATCCGTCGCCTGCTCGACGGCACCGAGAGCCGCATCGGCGGGAAGTCGGCGGCACCGGGCGCGTCGGCGGGCTCGGGCCGACCGGCCTCCTCTTCCTCCTCACGTTCCAGAAGGCCTTGACCATGGTTCAACGTTTCGATGTCGGCGCCCGCCTCTCGGAGATGGCGGTTCACAACGGCGTGGCCTGGCTGGCTGGCCAGGTGGCCACCGACGAGACCCTCGACATCTCCGGCCAGACCAGCCAGGTGCTGGCGCAGATCGATGCGCTGCTGGCGCGCGCGGGCACCGACAAGTCGCGCATCCTGATGTGCCAGATCTTCATCGCCGACCTCGCCGACTTCCCGGCCATGAACGCCGTGTGGGAGCGCTGGGTTGCGCCTGGCAATGCCCCGCCGCGCGCGACCGTCCAGGCGGCGCTGGCCAAGCCCGGCTGGCGCGTCGAGATGGTGGTGACGGCGGCGGTGTAGCGCGGGCGGCGGTCCGCAGCCCGGGGCACGGCGTGCCCGGGCCGAGGCGCTGGCCTCAGAACTGCAGGCCCAGGGTGGCCGGATCCCCTGCGCCCAGGCGCGTGACGAGAGGGGGCTCGGCCGTGAGGTCCACCACCGTGGTGGGTGACATCGGGCAGGCACCGGCATCGAGCACGGCCTGAAGCTGCCTTTCCAGCCGGCTTCGGATCTCGTGCGGGTCGTTCAGCGGCTCGTCTGCACCGGGTGGAATCAGCGTGGTGGCCAGCAGCGGCGCGCCGTGCGCCTCGAGCAGGCCCTGCGTGACGCGGTGCGCCGGCACGCGCAGGCCGATCGTGCGCCGCGAGGGGTGCGAGACCCGTCGCGGCACCTCCTTCGTCGCCTCCAGGATGAAAGTGAAAGGTCCCGGGGTGCCCAGCCGCAGCAGCCGGTACTGGCGGTTGTCCACGCGCGCGAGGCCGGCCAGTTCGCTCAGGTCGCGGCACAGCAGCGTGAGGTGGTGGCGCTCATCGACCTGGCGCACGCGGCGCAACCGCTCGGCGGCCGCCTTGTCGTCGAGGTGGCACACCAGGGCGTAGCTCGAATCGGTGGGCACCGCCAGCACGCCGCCAGCGTTGAGCAGCGCCACGGCCTGGCGCAGCAGGCGGGGCTGGGGGTCTTGCGGGTGGAGCTCGAAGTACTGGGACACGGCCCGCGATTGTCAGGCTCGCCAGCCCCGCCCCGCTTGATCCGGTGCAGCCACCCCCGCGCCGCGCTGCGCTATGCTGGCGCGATGAAGCTCTTCCTGCGCTGGTTCCTGCTGGCGGCTGCGCTGCTGCTGGTTGCCGCGCTGTATCCGGGCGTGCAGGTCTCGAGCTACGGTGCGGCGCTGCTCGCAGCCTTCGTGCTGGGCCTGCTCAACACCCTCGTGCGGCCGGTGCTGGTGCTGCTCACGCTACCGGTGACGGTGCTCACGCTGGGCCTGTTTCTCTTCGTCATCAATGCCACCACCTTCTTGCTCGCGGCCGAGGTGCTCGACGGCCTGGCCGTCACGGGTTTCGGCGCGGCTCTGGTGGGCTCGCTGCTCTACAGCCTGTGCGGGCTCGTCATCGACACGGCGATGGAGCGGTTCTTCACGCGCGACGCTGACTGACGCGCTTCAGCCGCGCTGCACGCGGTCGGCCAGCGCCATCCACACGGGCTCGAGGCTGCCGGGGAGGTCGGGCAGGCTGCCGAGCTCGATGCGGCTCTCTCCGGGAGCGTGAAAGTCGCTGCCGCGCGAGGCGAGCAGGCCGAACTCCTCGGCCATGGCGGCGTACTTGGCCTGGTCGGCCACCGTGTGGGCACCGGTGATCACCTCCACGCCGCGCCCGCCGTGGGCGACGAACTCGGAAAAGAGCGCGTACTCCGCCGTGGGGCTGAAGGGGTAGCGGCCCGGGTGCGCGATGACGGCAATGCCGCCGGCATCGGCAATCCACTTCACGGCGTCGCCCAGCTTTGCCCAGCGGTGCGGCACGTAACCGGGCTTGCCTTCGCCCAGAAAGCGACGGAAGACGTCGTGGGTGTCGCTGGCCGCGCCGGTCTCGACGAGGTGGCGCGCGAAATGCGTGCGCGAGATGAGCTCGGGGTTGCCCACGTACTTCAGCGCCCCTTCGAAGGCGCCGCGGATGCCCACGCGGGCGAGCTCCTCGGCCATCTCGCGCGCACGGGCCTCGCGCCCGCCGCGCGTGGCGGCCAGGCCCTGCACGAGCGCGTCGTTTTCATGGTCGAAGCCCAGGCCGACGATGTGCACCGTGACGTCGGCAAAGGTCACCGAGATCTCCACGCCCGTGAGGCAGTCCATGCCCAGTGCGCGCGCGGCCTGCAGCGCCTCGCGCTGGCCGCCCACCTCGTCGTGGTCCGTCAGCGCCCACAGCTGCACGCCGCCGGCCTTCGCCCGCTCGGCCACGGCACGCGGGGCCAGCGTGCCGTCCGAGACCTTGGAGTGGCAGTGCAGGTCGGCGTTCGTGAGGTGGGTCAGGGGTGGCGAGGCAGGGGAGCGCACACTCGGATTGTAGGAAGGCCGGCCCGGGGCGGATCAGCCGGATCGGCCGGGCCGAGGCCGAATCCTGCAGCCGGGCGTGGAGGCCGTGCGGGGCGGCCGCAGGCTCAGGCCGTCGCGTGCCGGTGCTGGGGCTGCCGGGGCTGCGCGTGCAGGCCGCGGCCGTAGCGGGCCAGCCCGAGGTCGTCGCTGCGGATCGCGCCAGGGCGGCCGGTCACGAGGTCGGCCATGAGCTGCCCGGAGCCGCAGGCCATCGTCCAGCCGAGGGTGCCGTGGCCGGTGTTCAGGAAGAGGCCGCGCGGCGGGGCGGCGCCGATCACCGGCGTGCTGTCGGGCGTCATCGGGCGCAGGCCTGTCCAGAACTGGGCACGGGCGAGGTCGCCGCCGGGGAAGAGCTCACGCACCACCTTCTCGAGCGTGGCGCGCCGGGCGGGGTCGAGCCGCAGGTCGAAGCCGCCGAGCTCGGCCATGCCGCCCACGCGCAGCCGGTCGTCGAAACGGGTCAGGGCGATCTTGTAGGTCTCGTCGAGGACCGTCGACTGCGGTACCGCGCCGGCATCGGCGCCGCCCGCCAGCAGCGGCATCGTCAGCGAATAGCCCTTGACCGGGTACACGGGCAGCTGCAGCCCCAGCGGCTCGAGCAGGGCGCGCGAATGGCTGCCCAGCGCCAGCACGACGCGATCAGCGCGCAGCACCTCGCGGCAGGCACCATCGTGCGCGGCGAGCTCGACCCCCTTGACCGCGCCGCCCTTGACGAACAGCCGCGACACGGGGGTGCCGAACCGAAAGCGCACGCCCAGCGCCTGCGCGCGCTGCGCCAGGGCGTTGGTGAAGAGGTGGCAATCACCCGTTTCGTCGTCGGGCAGGCGCAGCCCGCCCACGAAGCGCGCTTGCGCAGCGGCCAGGCCCGGCTCGGCCCGCACCACGCCAGCCCGGTCGAGCAGCTCGAAGGGCACGCCCAGCTCGCGCAGCACGGCCGTGTCGCGCCCCACCGACTCGAGCTGAGCGGGGCTCCGAAAGAGCTGCAGCGTGCCGGCCGTGCGCTGCTCGTAGGCGATGCCGGTGTCGGCGCGCAGCTCGCGCAGACAGTCGCGGCTGTAGTTGGCCACGCGCATCAGCCGCTCCTTGTTGGTGGCGTAGTGCGCGGGGTGGCACTGGCGCAGCATGGCCGCGAGCCAGCGCAGCTGGAAGAGCGTGCCGTCGGGCCGGATGCGCAGCGGGGCGTGGCGCTGGAACAGCCACTTCAGGGCCTTGAGCGGGATGCCCGGCGCGGCCCAGGGGGTGGAGTAGCCGGGCGAGACCTGGCCGGCGTTGGCAAAGCTCGTCTCGCGCGCCGGGCCGTCCTGCCGGTCGATGACGGTGACGTCGGCGCCGGCACGCGCGAGGTAGTAGGCGGTGGTGGTGCCGATCACGCCACTGCCGAGGACGATGACTTGCATGGAAGACTCCTGCCGAGTGAGACGACGTGAGACGAAACAGGACGAAACAGGACGAAACGGTACGTAGTGAGAAAACGCGCGACGAATTCAAAGTCTAAAAATTTAAGTGCCGCACATTTCACTGAAATCATATGATTCAAGAGTGATAATCACTTTCAAAGGCAGGCGCCCGCCGCCGCCTGCCGCAAGCCTTCCCGAGAGACCTTCACCCTGCGCCTGACGATGGCCGACACGCCCCCGGAACTCGACCGCCTGGACCGCCGCATCCTCGACATCCTGCAGCGCGAGGGCCGCATCTCGATGACCGAACTCGGCGAGCGCATCGGGCTGTCCACCTCGCCCGTGGCCGAGCGTGTGCGTCGGCTCGAGCGCAGCCGCGTGATCACGGGCTGGCATGCGCGCGTCGACCCGCGGGCCGTCAACCGGGGCATGCTCGTCTTCGTGGAGATCACGCTCTCGTCGAAGTCCGGCGAGATCTTCGATCAGGTCAAGCGCGCGCTGCAGCACATGAGCGCGGTGCTCGAGTGCCACCTCGTGTCGGGCAGCTTCGACTACCTGGTCAAGGCCCGGCTCTCGGGCATGGAGGACTACCGCGGGCTGCTTGGCGACATCCTGCGCCAGATCCCCGTGCCGTGCCAGTCGCACAGCTACGTGGT